>JAIVGV010000566.1 GCA_020201365.1 Acidobacteriota bacterium | reverse complement strand
GATAGCAGTAGAGCGCCTTGTCGTAGTCGGCGAGCGCGCCGACGATGTCGAGCTTCTCGGTGCGGACGCTGCCGCGGTCGGAGAAGGCTTGCGCGACGAAGCGGTCGTTCTGGACGGAGCGCGGATCGAGCGCGTAAGCCGCGTCGAAGTCTGAGAGCGCGCCGTCGAGGTCGCCCTTGGCTCGGCGGACGCCGCCTCGCTTGACGTAAATCTCGGCGGAGCGCGGGTCGGCGGCGACGGCTTTGTCGTAATCAGAGAGCGCGCCGTCGAGATCGCCTCTGACGCGGCGCTCGGCTGCGCGGCGCGCGAAAGATTGCGCGCCGCCCATCGCCGCCTGCGACTGTGCGCGCGCGGCGAGCGAGGGTAGAGAAAAGACCAGCGCGAGGAGTAAAACTTTTTTCATCAAAAACCTCCGCGGAACGCCCGCGCGGGCGTGTCCGGCGACAAGCAGAAATTAGGTGAGGCGCCCGCCTTTGTCAATGACTTCAACGGCTACGAATCTGTCACTTTTTTGACGCAGCGCGCGCCGGAAAAGTTCCTTTGCGATTCAATAAAATTAAAGGCGGAAGCCAGACCGTCAGGGAGGGCGTCTCCGGCATTCGAGCTGAGACGCCCTCCCCGACGGTCGGGCTTCCGCCTCGCGTCTCTCGCGCCGTCGTGCTGATGACGGACGCGACGCACGCGCTCCCATGAGTTCACCTACGAGACGCGGCGACGGCTGCGTCGAAGATTTCGAGCGCCACGTCCACATTCTCGCGCGTGAGGATGAGCGGCGGCGACCAGCGGATCGTGTTCGTGCCCGCGCCGAGGATGATCAGTCCGCGGTTGAAGCACTCGACCTCGACGCGGTCGCGCAACTCGGCGTCGGGCGCGAGCGTGTCGCGGTCTGTGACGAACTCGACGCCGAGCATCATGCCGAAGCCGCGCACGTCGCCGATGCAGTCGTGTTTGGCTTTGAGTTTTTCGAGCCCGGCTTTCAGGTAGTCGCCGACTTCCGCCGCGTTGCGGACGAGACCATTTTCGAGCAGCTCAATCGTCTTCAGAGCGGCGGCGATGCAGACGGGGTTGCCGCCGAAGGTCGAGGCGTGCGCGCCGGGCTTCCAGTCCATGATGTCGGCTCGCGCGACGCACGCGCCGATGGGCAGACCCGAGCCGATGCCCTTGGCGATGGTCACGATGTCGGGCTTCAGATCGTAGTGCTCGGAGGCGAACATCTTGCCGGTGCGCCCCATGCCGGACTGCACCTCGTCAACGATCAAAACTATTCCGTTCTCGTCGCAGATGCGGCGCAAGCCTTGTAGGAACTCCTTCGGCGCGGGCACGTAGCCGCCCTCGCCCTGCACGCACTCGACGACGATTCCGGCGACCTCTTCGGGCGGCGTCGTCGTCTTGAACAGACGCTCTTCGATCCACGCGAGGCATTCGCGGCTGACGGTCTCGGCGTCCGTCCGCTTGCCCGTGAACGGATCGCGGAAGACGTTCGGGTAGGGGACGTGGACGACATCGAGCACCTGCCGCTTGAAGCCGCGACGCTGCGCGATCTTCGACGAGGTGAGCGAGAGGCTGCCGAGCGTGCGCCCGTGGAAGCTGTTGAAGAAGCCGATGAACTTCTCTCTGCCCGTCGCGTGCATGGCGAGCTTCAAAGCGGTCTCGACCGCCTCCGTGCCGGAGTTGGCGAAGTGCGTGCGCGTGGGCGAGGGGACGGGCACGATCTCGTCGAGCTTGCGCGCGAGCTTGGGCATGTGCTCGTAGAAGTAGTCCGTGCCGCACATGTGTATGAGGCGCGCGGCTTGGTCTTGAATGGCGCGGACGACTTCGGGGTGACAGTGCCCGGTCGAGCAGACGGCGACGCCCGCGTTGCAGTCGAGGAAGAGGTTGCCGTCAACGTCCGTGACCCAGA
>JAIVGV010000376.1 GCA_020201365.1 Acidobacteriota bacterium | reverse complement strand
CTCGTGGGCGGACGAGGTGTACGCCGAGCGCCGCACGGACTTGGCGTCGCTGCTCTCCTACCGCGAACTCGTTGACCACCTCCCGGAGCTGCTCGAAGAACTCGCGCGCGTGCTCGACAGTGAGGCGGACGAGCCCGAGATCGAGTCTGCCGTGCGCAGCCTTCGCGTGCACGCGCAGGTGCGGTTTCAACAGGGTTGTCTCGTTGACGAAGTGGCACGCGAGTTGATGATTTTACGTCGCGTTCTAGCAGATTTCCTGTGGCGCGAGCACGACGAGCGCGCCGCGGAAGGAGACCTCCGGGAGTTGCGCGACGCGCTGGCTCGCGCCGAGCTTTTCGTGGACGAGCTGATCGCGCAGGCGATCATCGTTTACGCGGCTTCCTTGCGACCGCCCGTGCTGACACGCGCGCCGCACTGGCCCCCGCCGCGTAGGCGTCGGACTGATCGCCTCCCGGATCGCGACAGGCAGTGGTAAGCGAGCGCCATGGGAAGAGATTCTCACTCGACGTGCGAGCCAAACTTCTGGTGATGCTCGCCGTCCTCTCTCTGCCCCTGCTCATCGTCAGCCTCCTACAACTCCACCGCTACCGCCGCAACACCTACGAGCAAGCCGCGACAATCGCGCGCCTCAAGTCCGTCGCCGCCGAAGGCGCGCTCTCGTCCTGGCTCGAAACTCACGCCGACGCGGCGCGCGCGACTCAGCCGACCGGCGCGGCGCACGAACCTTCAACCCTCGACGCGGCGCGCGCAACGGAACTCTACGCGCGCATCCGCCAGCAAGCCTCGCCCGAAGACGAGGACTCGGCGTTCGTCGTCTTCGACGCGCGCGGTCGCGCCGTTGGCGATCCGTCGTCGCCCGACGCGCAGCCGCCTCGGCTCGCAGACGCGGGCGCGAGCGTCGCCGAACAGACCTGGCGCGACGGCACGCGACGCCTGACGAGCGTGCGCCGCGACGCGCAGACCGGGTGGGGCGTCGCCGTCGGCGTGCCGCTGCCCGAGAAGACGCAAGCCGGGCGCTCCGTCCTCGCCGTCGCCGCGACGTGGGCGGTCGCGCTGCTCTCTTCGATCTTCCTGTCGGTGTGGGCGGTCGGCAGGTTCACGAAGCCGCTGCGCCACCTCGCCGCGTCCGCCTCGACGCTCGGCGAAGGGCGACTTCACGAGCGCGTCGCCGTCGAGACGGACGACGAGGTGGGCACGCTCGCCCTGGGTTTCAACGCGATGACGTCGCGCCTCGAAGCGAAGTTCGGCGAGCTGCGCGCGCAGAGCGTCTTCATCGCCGAGGTGCTCGACAGCCTGCCGCTCGGCGTCGTCGTGCTCGACTCGAACCTCGTCGTGCGCCGCGCCAACGCCGCCTTCGCGGGATTCATCGGGCGCGACGCCGCCTCGCTCGAAGGCCGGGGCTTGTACGAAGCGAGCGCCGGTCTCGCCACGCTCAACGAGCTGATCGAGGACGTGCGGCGCACGCGCCGCGCCTTCGTCAGCTACGGTCTGCCGCTCGCGCTCGTCGCGCCGCCGGAAGAGGCGCGCGACGAGCCGCAGAAGTTCTGGGACGTGACGCTCCACCCGACGAACAACGCGGCGGACGAGTCGGCGGACGCGCGCGGCGATCTCATCCTCATCATCTCGGAAGTCTCCAAGCGCGTGCGCGCCGAGCGGCTCGCGACCGACGCCTTCGCCGCCGAGAAGTCGCGCGCGGCGGAACTCGAATCCGTCATCAACCAGATGGACGAGGGCGTGGTGATCGTGGACGCGCGCGGTCGCTACCGCGTCAACCCGGCGGCGGCGCGCATCCTCGCGCGACAGCCCGGCGAGTTCCGCGACGGGATAGACGCGCTCATCAGTGACATGAACCTGCGCGGCGCGCAGGGCGAGCCGCTCGCGACGGAAGAGACGCCGCTCGGTCGGGCGTTTGCGCGCGGCGAGCGCGTCTCCGGCGAGCACGTGCAGATCGCGCGCGGCGACGACTCCGGGATACTCGAAGTGAGCGCGACGCCGCTCACGGACGAGGCGGGCGAGCGCGCGGGCGTCGTCGCGGTCTTCCGCGACATCACCGAGAACGTGCGGCAGTACCGCGAGCTGATGGGCGCCTACGGGCGGCTGCGCGAGCACGACCGGCTGAAGTCGGCCTTCGTCGCCAACGTCTCTCACGAATTGAGGACGCCTTTGAACGTCATCATCGGTCTGTGTCAGTTGCTTCAACGCGACCGCGCCGCGCCGCTCGCGGGGCTGCAGGCGGAGGCGGTCGCGCGCATGGAGCGCAACGCGCGCGCGCAGTTAGAGCTCGTCAACCACCTGCTCGAATACTCGCGCCTCGAAGCCGGGCGCGCCGCGCTGCTGCTCGAAAAGGTTGACGCGGCGGAACTCGTCTCCGAGACGGTCGCGGACTTCGCCGCCGAGGCGCGAGCCAAGCGCATCAGCCTGCGCGCCGAGATCGCGCCGGAGTTGGGGCTCGTGCGCACCGACCGGAACAAACTCGCGCAGGCGTTGTCTAACCTGATCTCGAACGCCGTGAAGTTCACCACCTCCGGCGAGGTGACGGTCACCGCCGCGCCGCTGGACGAATCGCGCTGGACGCTCGAAGTGCGGGACACGGGCATCGGCATCTCGCGCGAGGCGGTCGAGTTCATCTTCGACGAGTTCCGGCAGGTGGACGACCGGCTCGCGCGCTCGTACAGCGGCGTCGGACTGGGCTTAGCGATCACGCGCAAGCTCGTCGAGCTGCTCGAAGGCACGATCGAGGTCGAGAGCCGACCCGGCGCGGGCAGCCGCTTCCTCGTCACGATGCCGCGCGCCGCCCGCCAGCGCACCGGCACGGGCTCGCTCGTGCGCGAGGGCGAAGACGCGGCGGCGCAGGAACGGGAAGCCGCGCGCGGCGCGCCGAACTTGCGCGCCGTCGCGCGCTGATGATAAAAGCGGTGTCCGGTGACGAGTGACAGGTGACAGGTAAGAAGAAGGATGTTAGCTGTGAGGTCTCGGCTTTCGGTTTCGCCTGTCACCTGTCACCGTTTATCTGTCACGCTTGAAGGCCATGTCAACGCCCAGAGCCAACACGGAAGAAGCCGACGCCTCGCGGAAAAAAATCTTCATCGTCGTCGGGCTGCTCGGCGCGCTCGTCGTCGCGCTGCTCGTCTATTGGGCGACGCGCCCCGCGCCGCCCGCTGTCGCGCCGCGCCTGGAGAACGCCATCCGCGCCGACTCGCCCGAGTTCGCCAACTGGCGCGACCGCGTCGCGATTGACTACATCGTTGACAATGACACTCTTGATTCCGTCAGCGCGCTCGGCGGTCGCACGATCACGCCGCAGCCGACGATCCGCAATTTCACCGGGCGCACGATCAGCGGGTTGGAGTTGAAAGCCACCGTCGTCGATCTCGACGGCAAGCCCGCTCGCGAGCGGACTATGATCGTCATCCCGAACAGCTTCAACGGGCTGACCGAACTCGCGCCCAACAAGTTCACGAAGGTGACGATTCCCATCGAAGGTTTTAAGAAAGAGGACGTAGCAGCGAACGTTAAGATCGAGATGACCGCCGTGCGCTTCAAGTAACCGCCGGGGTCGCGGGCAGGGACGCCCGCGACCCCCGCGTCTAGTTGTCGCCGTTGATTAAGGTTTCGCTGCTGAGTCGTCGTCGCCGACGAACAGTTCTTCGAGCGCGCCTCCGACGGGCTGGACGGAGACGAGGCGCGCGCCGGCGACGGTGCGGACGGCGGCGAGCGCCGCGTCAACGTCGTGCTCTTTGGCGACCTCTATGCGCGCGCCGCCCGGAGTGGCGACGACGCGCGCGCCGCCGAGTTGTGAGAGTGCGGCTCCGAGTTGTGTGGCGTCAGCCCCCGCGACCGTGATCTCCATGGCGCGCTGTTCGCCCGCGGCGCGGCGCAGCTCTTCGAGTCGCCCGACGTGCGCGAGCCGACCGCGTTGCAGGATGGCGGCGCGGTCGCAGAGCACTTCGATGTCGGAGAGGATGTGGGAGCAGAAGAAGACGGTCGTGCCCCTCGTGCGCAGAGACGCGATGAGGTCGCGCACCTCGCGGCGACCGACGGGGTCGAGACCGGACATCGGCTCGTCGAGGAAGACGACTTCCGGGTCGTTGACGAGCGCCTGCGCGAGACCGACGCGCTGGAGCATCCCCTTCGAGAACTTGCGCAGCTGCTTGTCCCAGCTCTTCGCGTCGAGGCGGACGGCTGCGAGCAGTTCGGCGGCGCGCGCGCGGCAGTCGTCGTTCGCGTAGCCGAACAGCTCGGCGCAATAGACGAGGAACTCGCGCGCGGTGAGGTAGTCGTAGAAGTAGGGGTGTTCGGGCAGGTAGCCGATGCGCGCGTGGACGGAGACGTCCGAGATGTCGCGACCGAGGACGCGGGCGCGCCCTCCGGTCGGGTAGATGAGGCGCATGAGCAGCTTCATCGTCGTGGACTTGCCCGCGCCGTTCGCGCCGAGGAAGCCGAAGATTTCGCCGCGCTCGACGCGCAGGCTGAGGCTGTCGAGCGCGCGCACGCGCTTCTTGCGGAGGAAGCCGACCTCGTAGTCCTTCGACAGGTTTTCGATCTCGATTACGGCTGACATCGTTCGACTCTCCGGAAAATTATTATCGAGCAAGACAAGCGTCAGTAGTTGCGTAAGACCTGCGACTTCTCGCCGAGCTGTACGTCGCACTCGTCGGCGAGTAGTTGGTAAGGCGCGTCGGACGGATCGAGCGGCGCGCCCGTGGAGTCTTGGCGGAAGCGCGCGGCGCGCAAGACTGGCGCGAGTTCGCGCCAGCTCGCGGGGCAGCGACCGCCCGCGCGCTCGCGGAAGGCGGCGAGCAGGCGGCGCAGCGCGTCCGTCTCGTCGAGCGATTGGAGCTGCGCGAGGCGGCTCGCGGCGAGCTGGCGCGTGTGCTCGTCGTCGCTTGAGCGCAGCATCGCCTCGTAGATGGCGCGCGCGGTGTCGCGGCTCCCGCCCTTGGCGGACATCTGCGCGGCGAGGACGGCGAGCCAGCGGGGCGCGCCCTCAACCTTCGAGCCAGCCGCGTAAGCCTCGCTCGCCTCCTGGTAGCGACCCTGCTGCCAGTAGATGTAGCCGAGGTAGGAGCGGAGCCGCCACGCGCGCGGGTTTGCCTCGATGCCCTTGTCGACGAGTTTGATCGCCGCGTCTTTGTCAACGGCGGGCAGGACGACCGCGCCGTACTCGTATGCCGCCATGAACTGCGGGTCGAGCGTCGTCGCCTCGTCCAAGAGCGGCGCGAGGGTTTTCAGATTCAGCGAGCTGAGATCGTCAATCGGGATCGCGCCCTCGTGCGCGGCGGCTTTGCGCCCGACGTACTGAAGCGTTCGCAGCCAGTACCAGTCGGCGACGAGACCGTTGAACGACAGACTCATGCGGCGCGCGACCCGCGGCGAGACGTACAGCTCTTCGGAGACCTGCGCCGCCGGGTCTTGCGGCGGACGCCGCGACTCGATGAAGCGCGTGACGCCAGCCGCGGAGATCAGGCAGGCGCAGAGCAGCGCGAGCAACCGCCACTCGCGCGCTGTGAAGCCGCGCCGCTGCCTCGCCGTGGCGTGATGATTCATCGCGCCGTCGTGTCGTGCGTCGCGCGTCGTCTCTTTGTCCGTCGGCGAGTTCATTTGAAGTTGCGGCGGTTGAAGATGAGCGTGGCGGCGGCGAGGAGCGCGGCGTCGTAGATGAAGGCGTAGGCGACCGCCGCGAGGAAGGCTGACGCGGCGGGTGTCGCGCCGTGGCTCGCGTCGGTGATGTAGGCGTAGTGGGAGAGGTTGGGGAGCAGGTAGTAGAGCGCGCCGAAGAGGGCGCGCGCCGCGGCGGTGCCGTTGGCGGCGGCGAGCAGGCGCAGGTCTGCGCTGAAGTGACCGATGACGAAGACGGCGAAGGTCAGGAGCGCCGAGAGCGCCGGACTAGAGAACGAGGAGAAGAGGAGCGCGACGGCGACGACGATCGTCAGCTCGCAGAAGACGAGCGCGACCGCCGGGAAGATGTGCGCGACGAGCGGATCGTAGCCGCGCTTGACGTAGATGAGCGCGAGCGCGACGCCCGCCGCCATCACCGAGACGTTGACGGCGAGCGTGGCGCACAAGCCGAGGTACTTCCCCAGAAGAAACTCGCCGCGCGCGACGGGCTTGGCGAAGATGGCATAGACGGTGCGCCGCTCGATCTCTTTATAGACGAGACCGACGCCGACGAAGATGGCTATAAGGACGCCGAAGACGAGCATCGCCGAGAGCCCCATGTCAACGATGATCTTCGCCTCCTGCGCGGCGGACAACTCGCCGAGGAAGATCGCGCCCGCCGTCAAGAGGAGCACGAAGACGACGAGGTTGTAGAGCACGCGGTCGCGCACGGCTTCGCGGAAGGCGTTGCGCGCGATGGTCGCGACGCGGCGCGCGGGCGTGCCGCGCCGCGCCGCCGCAACTTCCGCGTCGCGCGTCTGCGCGGCGGCCTCAGCGTCGCGGCGCGCGGCGGTCGGTTCGTTCGTGGTCGTCGTGCGGTTAGTGGTCACTCGCGGGCTTCGGCTGCTTGGGACATGATCTTGTAAAACACGGTCGCGCCCGTCCGCCCGAGCCGACCGAGCCGGAGGATAACACGTCGGCGACGGGTTGCGGCGCGCGCGGGGAAAAGAAAGGGCGGAGGCAGGGAAGTTGAAGTCCCCGCCTCCGCCGAAGAGAGTCCCGTTCGTGGACGGGAGTGGTTGTCAGGCTTACTGGATGGGCGTGCCCGGAGCGCCGCGCGTGCCGGCGGCTGCGCCCGGCGTGCCGTAGATGACCGCCGTCTCGTTCGAGTAGAAGCCGCGCGTGCCGGTGCCGGTCAAGGGGTTGAACGC
>JAIVGV010000094.1 GCA_020201365.1 Acidobacteriota bacterium | reverse complement strand
GTAACATTGAGGTCGCGGAGCAGTCCGTCTTCGAGCCCGTACACCCAGCCGTGCAGCGAGAGTTCCTGCCCACGCGCCCACGCGCCCTCGACGACGGTCGTCTGCCCGACGTTAAAGACCTGCTCGACGACGTTCAGCTCGCACAGGCGCGCGAGGCGGTGCGCTTCGTCCGGCAGTTCTTCGAGCGCGCGCGCGTGGCGCTGCATCACGTCTTGGATGTGGCGCAGCCAGTTGTCGATCAAGCCGAGCTTCGTGTTCTCCAGCGCCGCGCGCACGCCGCCGCAGCCGTAGTGACCGCAGACGATGACGTGGCGCACGCGCAGGACTTCGACGGCGAACTGTAGGACGGAGAGGCAGTTCAGGTCTGTGTGGACGACGACGTTGGCGACGTTGCGGTGGACGAACATCTCGCCGGGCGCGAGTCCGACCAACTGCGTCGAAGGCACGCGGCTGTCCGAGCAGCCGATCCACAGGTACTGCGGCGACTGCTGTTGCGCCAACTCGCGGAAAAATGTTGGCGACTGCGCGCGCAATCCTTCCGCCCATCGTCGGTTGTTCTCGAACAGCTCCGGCAGAGACTTCATCACGCCCCTCTCGTCAGTGCAGCCCGCCGCCCATGCCGCCCGTGCCGCGCGACCCCTTCGGCTGCTTCGGCTCGCTCGCCGCGCCACGCTTCCCCTTCTTCCGCCGCTCCACGCGCGCCGCGCTCGCCGGAGCCGCCTCCTTGCCCGGTCGCGGAGCCTTACCCTTCGTCGCTTTGTTTGCCATCGTCGTTACACCCTCCAAGCGTCGCTCAACGCCCGGCATTTAGAAGTTGACTGAAGCCCGCATAAAGCGAGAGCAGCGCGATTGCGACAAGCACTATCGCCACCAGCCAATCGGCACTAAGAGGGTTGAGTCTTCTGACGTAGCCTCTCAACCGAGAGCTTAGAGCAACGCACAGAGATGCTAAACCCAAGACGATCTCGATAGCTGCCATTGAGCTTTCCAAACCACGTCCCGTCAGTAGTGCTCGCTCGTCTTCTTGCCTTCCCACTTCTGCGCGCCGCCGCGGTGATCGCGCTTGCCGCCCTTCGCAAAACGCTTCTTGCCCTTGCGCTCGTCCACGCCCTTGAGCGACGCGAGCGGGTAGAGCGCGTGCTCGACGCGCGCCAATCCCGCAGCCGTGACCGCCTCGATCACCTCCTGCGAAGACTTGTAGGCGGGCGCGGCTTCGTCCAAAGGCACGCGCCCGTCCGCGTTCACGACGATGCCAGCCTCCCGGTACTCGTCGTCAATCGCGCGCTGCGAAAGCTCTCGCGTCGCCGCGCCGCGCGAAAGTCTCCGACCCGCGCCGTGGTTCACAGAGTAGCCGCTGTTCACCGCCCGTTCGAGCGGGCGCAGGATGTAGCTCCAGTCCTTGTTGCTGCCGGGGATCAAGACCGGGTGACCTTCGGACTCCCACGCCGTGCCCTTCAAAAAGGGGTGACCTGCGGGGAACGCGCGCGTCGCGCCCTTGCGGTGCACCCACACGTCGCCATAATCAGGGTGCCACTCGCGCTGCACGAGGTTGTGGCTGATCTCGTAAACCAGCTCCAGCTCCGAGCCGAACACCTCTTGGAACGCCCGAGCCACCTGCTCGAAGATGACGAGCCGGTTCAGGATCGCGTAGTTGCCGCCCGCCGCGACGGCGTTCAGGTAATCCCGATAATGCTTCGACCCCGGCGTGAAGTAGCCGAGATCAATGTCCGTGATCTCGCCGGGTCGCTCCTCGCGCGCCAGCTCGAAGTAGTTCGTCGCCAGCCCGTGACCGAAGCCGCGGCTGCCCGTGTGCACCTGAAGGAAGAGCGTGCCCGCCTGCTCCGAGCGTTGCAGCTCGATGAAATGATTGCCGCCGCCGAGACTCCCGAGTTGATCGCGCCCGCGTTCGGGTCTGCCCTTGCCGCCGTAAGGAATCTGCCAGTCGTCGTCAACCGGAATCCTGTGACGCTCCGCGCGACTGCGATCAAACGTCGCCCCGTAACGTTCGACGTAATACTCCGCCCCCCCGCGCACCAGATTCTGAAACTCCGACTCCGACAGGTTGCCGAGGCGCTTGCTCTTCCCGCCGTAGCCCATGTCCACGCGCTCCATCACCGCGCGGTTGAACGCGAGCCTGCGCTCCGGCGTCGCCGCCTCTGCTTCAACCTCTGAGCGCGCACTGATCATGCCGCATGAAATATCGAACCCCACGGGACCCATCGCCACCGCGCCGCTCTCAGCGTCCGTGAGGATCACGGAGCCGACGGGGACGCCGTAGCCGTAGTGCGCGTCGGGCGTGATGACGACGAGGCGCACGCCGGGGAAGCGCGTGGCGTTGACGATCTGGCGGTAGAGTATGTCCTCAGCCGCGTCGAGCAAAGCTTTCGTGAAGAAGAGGCGCACGGGCACGTCCGCGGTGTCATCCGTCGTAAGCTCGTAGTAGCCCGCGCTCGTCGGGCGCGCGAGGTGCTTCCAGTTGTCCGCGCTCTTCAGAGTCTTCGCAGGCGTCAGCGCCCGCGCGTCCGCTTCGTGTCCGCTCATCGCTTCTTCCACTTGCCTTTCCAGGTCAGCTTGTCCGAGACGAACTCGCCCGTCTTGTCAATGTAGCCGTACTTACCTTTTAAACCAATCGCGAGCGCCGTGACGCCGCGACGTGGCCACCAGGTCTTAGTCTCCCCGACCGCGACGAGCGCCAGCCCGCCGGAGAAACTTTGCGCCCACTCGAAGCGCGGCGGGATGACGGTCTTCCCGCCCGCGTCAACGTAGCCCCACTTCGCGCCGATCTTAACCGGCGCGAGCCCTTCGGCGAAGTCGCGCGCGTTCTGAAACTGCAAAGGCATGACGACGCCGCCCGCCCGATCAATATAGCCCCACTTGCCCGTCTGCTCATCTTCGCTCCCGATCACGTTCCCGCGCCTGCCCACGCGCACCGCCGCGAGACCTTCCGAGAAGTCGCCAGCCTCGTTGTACTGCGGCGCGATGACGACCTCGCCCGACTTGTTGACGTAGCCGCACCTTTTGTTCGTGTCGCCTCCGCCGGGCAGCAACTCCACGCGCTCTTCCTCGGTCTTCGGCTTCGCGATCTCGTAGCAGACCGAAGCGAGCCCTTCCGAGAAGCGCGAGGCGTCGTCGAACTGCGGCGCGATCTTCACCCCGCCGTCCCTCGCGACGTAGCCCCACTTGTCTTTGATCTTGACGGGCGCGAGCCCCTCGCCGAAGTCGCCCGCGTAGTCGAAGCGCGGGAAGACGACGAGGCGACCTTCCGCGTCGGCGAAGCCGTACTTGTCGCCGACACGGACGGGCATGAGCCCTTCGGAGAAATGATCCGACGCGAAGTTGCGATCCTCCACGCGCGTGCCGTCGGCGCGGACGTAGAACTTGAGGTCGTCCTGCCACACCTCCGCCATCCCGGCGACGAACGGGTTCGCCGACTGGTACTGCGGGCGGATCGCCCAACGCCCCGCGCGATCCTTGTAGCCCCAGCGGTCGCCCTCCGGCACGGGGAAGAGCGCGACGGCGTCGCCCGCCCCGTCTCGCGCTTCGCCGTGCGCCCTGTCACGCGCCGATCTTTGCGCGGGGCAGACGACGACGGCGCAGCACGCCGCCGCGCAGAGCAGCGCGACTGTGCTCAATCCCCTCGTTCGCACATGCAACTTCATTCACGCACCTTCAAGCCGCACGCGATCTCTTCCGCGATCTCCGCCACGCTCTTTCCCGCGACGCGAACACGCACGTCCGCAAGTTCGTAAGACTCGCGCCGCCGCTCGTGTAGCTCGCGCGCGCTCTCTTTGTCGCGGGCGAACGGGCGCGAGTTGCTTGAGTGACGAACCCTCCGCCAGCAGAGATCGAAGGGCGCGTCGAGCCAGACGGCGAGGCGGCGGTGGCGGGAGACGAGTTCGCGGTTGGCGGCGACCGCCCACGCGCCGCCCCCGAGCGCGATGACGCGCGCCGCGTTGGCTTCGAGCGCGTCGGCGAGGGCGCGCGTCTCGGCGGCGCGAAAATGCCGCTCGCCGTCTTCGTCAATCAACTGCTGCGGCGTGCGCCCTTCGCGGGCGCTGATCTCGTCGTCGAGATCGATCATCGTCGCGCCGAGCAGCCGCGCGAGTTCGCGCGCGACCGCGGACTTGCCCGCGCCCATGAAGCCGACGATGACGACGCGCGTCTGTCCGTTCATCTCTCGACGACCGATTCGAGCAGCCCGAAAAATTCCGGGAAGGAGACGGCGACGCACTCCGCGTCTTCGATCTCCGTCTCGCCTTCCGCGACGAGCGCGGCGACCGCGAACGCCATCGCGATGCGGTGATCGCCGAACGAGCGGACGCGCGCGCCGCGCAGACGCGTGCGACCTTCGACGCGTAAGCCGTCCTCGTACTCCTCGACCGCCGCGCCCATCGCCCTCAGGTTCTCGCAGACGGCGCGGACGCGATCCGTCTCTTTGACGCGCAGCTCCGCCGCGTCGCGAATCTCCAAACCGCCCTCGACCTGCGTGCCCGCGACGGCGAGCACGGGCAGCTCGTCAATCAGCCCGGCGATCTGCGCGCCGCCGAGTAGGTTCGCGCCCCGCCGCCCCGGCGCGAGCGCGCGCGAGCCGCGCACGCGGACGTCGCCGCGCGGCTCGTTCGACAGTTCCGCTTCGTTTTCGACTCCGACGTCCGCGCCGAGCGCGCCGAGCGCGCCGAGAATCTGCGCGCGCGTCGGGTTGAGACCGACGCCCTCGACGCGAAGCTCCGATCCGGCGACGAGCGCGGCGGCGACGAGGAAGAACGCCGCCGCAGAGATGTCGCCCGGCACTTCGACGCCGCGCGCGGTGAGCGGTTGGCCGCCGACGAGCGCGACCGACGGCGCGCGCCCCGCGTCGCCCGTTTCGACCTCGACGCCGAACCAGCGCAGCAGCCGCTCGGTGTGATCGCGCGTCGCGCCATGGTGCTCGACGACCGCCGTGCGACCCTCGGCGTTGAGCCCGGCGAGCAGGACGCACGACTTGACCTGCGCGCTGGCGACGGGCATCGCGTACTCGACGGCGCTCAGCGGCGCGCGACCCGCGACGGTGAGCGGCGCGCGCCCGCCGTCCGACGCGACGCGCGCGCCCATGAGTTCGAGCGGCTCGATGACGCGGCGCATCGGGCGGGAGCGCAAAGAGTCGTCGCCCGTGAGCGTCGCCGGGAAGTTCTGCCCGGCGAGGACTCCGGCGAGCAGGCGCATGGTCGTCCCCGAATTGCCGCAGTCGAGCGCGTGAGCGGGCGCGCGCGGGAGCCGCCGCCCCGCGCCTTCGATCTCGACCGTCGCCCCTTCGCGCCGGACGCGGACGCCGAGTCGTTCGAGGCAGCGCAAGGTCGAAGCGCAGTCGGCGCTCGTCGAATAGTTCGAGACGCGCGTCGCGCCTTCACAGAGCGCGGCGAGGATGGCGGCGCGGTGCGAGATGGACTTGTCGCCGGGCACGCGCAGGTGCCCGCGCAGTCCGCGCGCGGGGCGGATGATCATGGTGTGAATCGTAAATCGAAAACCCGTAAACCGTGAACCGTAAACCGTGGCTGGTGATAAGAAAAAAGCTCTGACCTGTCACCCGTCACGGCTTTAAGACAGGTGCGCGAGCCGGTTGCGGGTCTTGGCGAGTTTGCGTTCGAGGCGTGCGGCTTCTTCGGCGAGTGTGTCGCGCCCCGACGCGGCGGCTCGGTCGGCTTCGAGCTTGAGGCGGTAGAGGCGATCCTGTCGGACGCGCTTGATGCCGAACTCGACGGTGAGCAGTTCTTCTTTCAGGGAGACGACGCGCGCGGCGAGATCGATCTCGGCGCCGTCTTCCGTAGGGCGCGGCGTGGCGCAGTAGAGGCGCAGCTCCGCGTCGTCGAGGAGCGCGCCGAGGCTCTCGACGTCGCCGTCCCGGTAGGCGCGCGACGCTTCCGCCATGATGGCGTGGCGGCGGCGCGCCTCCGATTCGTCCGCCGCGTGGTCGGGGTGGAAGAGCTTGGCGACAGACCAGAAGAGGTTTTTGAGCGACGACTTGACGGCGCGCGGCGGTCGCGCGTCTGCGCGGGCGTCCTCGTCTTCGTCCGCCTCTCCGTGTTCGACGCCGAGCGTGCGCGCTTCGGCTTCCTTGATGGCGCGCTCTAATTCGGCGAGTTCGGCGAGGCGGCTGCCGACGGTCGCGGCGTAGCGCGTCTTGAAGTCGCGTAATTCCTGTTGGAGCGACGAAAGCTCGGCGCCGCGCGCTTCGACGAGCGACGTGAGGCGCAAGACCTCCTGCGCCGGGTCGGCTGCGGCGCGCGGGACGGCTGCGGGGTGCTGGCTCTGCGTGCTCATGCCTAAGAATCTGCGCCGGAAGTGTAACAGGAAGGCGGCGCGTCTGTCCGTCTCGCATAGTGTTCTCGCGCGGGTGCGAAGTTCTTGACAGTACGGCGGCGGGAGTGTTACACCTTGCAGGCTTTCAGACAGATTCACCGCTCACGCGCGCGCGCGAACCGTTGTCGCGCCCCCGCCGACGGGTCTCCGACACGCGATCCCGTGGGTCTGACCAACGTGACCGAAGAGACGACCCAACTGAGCCTGCCGAGCCGCGTCGAATCAATTGACGAGGCGGCGCGGGCGGCGGCGGAGGCGGCGCGGCACGCGGGGCTCGGCGACGACGCGCTGTTCGGGCTCGACATGGCGGTGCGCGAAGCCGTGACGAACGCCGTGCTGCACGGCAACCGGCGGGACGATGCGAAGCCGGTCGAGATCAGTTTCGCGACGCAGGGCGGCGAGTTCGTCGTCACCGTGCGCGACCGCGGCGAGGGCTTCGACCCCGCGAGCGTCGCCGACCCGACCGCCGAGGAGAACCTGCTGAAG
>JAIVGV010000375.1 GCA_020201365.1 Acidobacteriota bacterium | reverse complement strand
CTGCCCAACTTGCAAGCCGGACGATGACGCGCCCGCCCGCGCCCCCGGCTGCCCCTGCTCAGTCGTCTGCGGCTTCGTGCAAGCGGCAGCGGCAGCTAACAAGAGCAACAGCGCCGTGGGCGTGAGACGCGCCGCCCGGCGTCCGCGCTTTGATGAGGCGAATGAATCAGGCACCTTTTCGAGCCCCTACACCGTCAACGCTTCACGGTACTCGCCCCAGACGCGGCGCAGACGATTGCTGATCTCGCCGACCGTGGCGAGCGATTCGACGCAGGCGAGGATGCGCGGCAGCAGGTTCTCGGTGCCGCGCGCCGCTTCTTCGAGGCGCGTGAGCGCGGTCTCGACCGCCGCGCCGTCGCGTCGCTCACGCAGCGCACGCACGCGCTCGACTTGCGCGCCCTCGATTGCGGGATCGATGCGCAGCGTCGGCGGCGGCGCGTCCTCTTCCGCCTGGAAGCGGTTGACGCCGACGACGACCGCGTCTCGCGACTCGACCGCGCGCTGGAACTGGTAAGCCGCCTCCTGAATCTCGCGCTGGACGTAGCCGGTCTCGATGGCGCGAAGCGTCCCGCCGAGCGCGTCGATCTGCTTGATGTAGTCGGAGGCGAGCCGTTCGAGATCGTTCGTCAACTGCTCGACGGCGTAAGAGCCCGCGAGCGGGTCAACCGTGTCGGCGACGCCGGACTCGTGCGCGATGACCTGCTGCGTGCGCAGCGCGACGCGCGCCGACTGTTCGGTCGGGAGCGCCAGCGCCTCGTCCGACGCGTTCGTGTGGAGACTCTGCGTGCCGCCGAGCACTGCGGCGAGCGCCTGGATCGTCGTGCGGACGACGTTGACTTCGGGCTGCTGCGCCGTGAGCGTCGAGCCCGCCGTCTGCGTGTGGAAGCGCAGCATCAGCGAGCGCGGGTCGCGCGCGTTAAAGCGCTCGCGCATGATGCGCGCCCAGAGGCGGCGCGCGGCGCGGAACTTGGCGATCTCTTCCAAGAGGTTGTTGTGCGCGTTGAAGAAGAAGGAGAGGCGCGGGGCGAACTCGTCAACCTTGAGCCCCGCGTCAATCGCCGCCTGCACGTAGGCGACGGCGTCGGCGAGCGTGAAGGCGACTTCCTGCGCGGCGGTCGCGCCCGCCTCGCGTATGTGGTAGCCGGAGATCGAGATCGTGTTCCACTTCGGAATCTCGCGCGCGCAGTAGGCGAAGGTGTCCGTGATGAGGCGCATCGAGGGCGCGGGAGGATAAATGTACGTGCCGCGCGCGACGTACTCCTTCAGGATGTCGTTCTGGATCGTGCCTTCGAGTCTGTCGGGCGAGACGTTCTGCTTGCGCGCGACGGCGACGTAGAGGCAGAGCAGGGTCGAAGCGGTCGCGTTGATCGTCATCGAGGTGGAGACTGAGCCTAACGGGATGCCGTCGAACAGTCGCCCCATGTCTTCGAGCGAGTCAATCGCGACGCCGACCTTGCCGACCTCTCCGGCCGAGAGCGGATCGTCCGAGTCGAGACCGATCTGCGTCGGGAGATCGAAGGCGACGGAGAGCCCGGTCGTGCCCTGCGCGAGCAGGTACTTGTAGCGCGCGTTGGACTCCTCGGCGGTGGCGTAGCCCGCGTACTGGCGCATCGTCCAGAGGCGACCGCGGTACATCGTTCGCCTCACGCCGCGCGTGTAGGGGAACTCGCCGGGCGCTCCGAGATCGCGCCCGTAATCGACGCCGTCCGTGTTCGACGGGTTGAAGTCAACGGGCAGCTCGATGCCCGAAGAGGTCTCGAAGCGTTCGCGCCGCTCTTCGGCGCGCTTCGTCGCGTCGGCTCCGTCAGTTTTCGTGCTCATGCGGCTCGGCGAAAGTCTCGGGGTCTCGGGGTCTCGGAGACGTGAGTCGGAGAAGTTTCGTCTTCGACCCTGAGACTCGGAGACTCTGAGACTTTCGGGCAACGCTATCACACGCCGCGCGCGCGCCGCAACGCACACCCGCGGCGCGCTGTTGACCGTGCGCCGCGCGCTCGCGTAGCATCGTGCAAACGTTAAGCGCGGACAGGCGAAAGGGCGGTCTCCCCGGTGGACATCAACGACGACGCGAAGGAACTCGTGCAGCAGCTCGGCGACGCCATCAACGCGGCGGTCGAGCGCTCCGCGGAAGTCGCCGACGCCATCGCGGAGCTGCGCGGCGCGGGCTACGACGTGGAGCTGGTCTTGAAACTCGAGATCGGTCTGCGCGAGCGCGACGAAGACGGAGACGACGCGGGCGGAGAGTCTGACGAAGACGACGCGCAGCTCGAACTCACCGACGAGGATCGCCGCACCCTGCGCAGCATGAGGATCCGCTTCGACGAGACCGAGTAAACGTCGCGCTTTGCGCGCGTCGCGGCGCGTGTGCTATCTTCACGGTCTTAAAGTTCCCGCAAGTAATTTTCACTGAAGACATTATCCGCAGAAGAAGAGGAGCTTCGGAAAAGTATGGCTACGCCTCAGGCGAACGTGGCGGCGGACGGCGGTGTGGGCAAGGTCGTGCAGGTCATCGGTCCCGTCATCGACGTGGAGTTCGAGGAGAAGCAACTGCCGCCGATCTACACGGCGCTGCGCGTCGTCTCGGAAGGCTTCGACGTGCCGCAGCCGATTGACATCGTCTGCGAGGTCGAGCAGCACCTCGGCGAAGGGCGCGTCCGCACCGTCTCGATGAAGCCGACCGAGGGCGTCGTGCGCGGGATGAAGGCTCTCAACACGGGCGGGCCGATCACCGTGCCCGTCGGCAACGCCACGCTCGGTCGCATCCTGAACGTCATCGGCGAGCCCGTGGACAACTTGGGCGACGTGCCCGCCGAGACGCGCTACCCCATCCACCGCCACGCGCCCACGCTCGACCAGCAGGCGACCGAACTCGAAATGTTCGAGACGGGCATCAAGGTCATTGACCTCATCCAGCCCTTCCTGCGCGGCGGCAAGATCGGGCTGTTCGGCGGCGCGGGCGTCGGCAAGACCGTGCTCATCATGGAGCTCATTAACAACGTCGCCAAGGCGCACTCAGGATTTTCGGTCTTCGCCGGAGTCGGCGAGCGCACGCGCGAGGGCAACGATCTGCTGCGCGAGATGGTCGAGTCCAAAGTCATCAACTTCGGCGAGTCGTTCTACCGGCACATGGAGGAGACCGGCGCGTTCGACATGACGAAGGTCGATCTCGAAGCCGTCAAGGATTCGAAGGTCGCGCTCGTTTACGGGCAGATGACCGAGCCGCCGGGCGCGCGCCTGCGCGTCGCGCTCTCGGGTCTCACCGTCGCCGAATACTTCCGCGATCAGGGTCTCGACGTGCTGCTCTTCATTGACAACATCTTCCGCTTCACGCAAGCCGGGTCGGAAGTGTCGGCGCTCTTGGGGCGCATGCCCTCGGCGGTCGGCTACCAGCCGAACCTCGCCACGGAGATGGGCGAGATGCAGGAGCGCATCACTTCGACGAAGACCGGCGCGGTAACTTCCATTCAAGCCGTCTATGTTCCGGCGGACGACTACACAGACCCCGCCCCGGCGACGACCTTCGCGCACCTCGACGCGGTGACCGCGCTCTCGCGCCAGATCGCCGAACTCGGAATTTATCCGGCGGTCGATCCGCTCGCTTCGTCTTCGCGCCTGCTCGACCCGCGAATCATCGGCGACGAGCACTACAAGACGGCGCAGGACGTGAAGAAGGTCTTGCAGCGTTACAAGGAGTTGCAGGACATCATCGCCATCCTCGGACTCGACGAGTTGTCGGAAGAGGACAAGCTCGTCGTCTCGCGCGCGCGTAAAGTCCAGCGCTTCTTCTCGCAGCCCTTCTTCGTCGCCGCGCAGTTCACGGGGCTCGAAGGCAAGTACGTCAAGCTCGAAGAGACGATCAAGGGGTTCCGCGAAATCCTCGACGGCAAGTGCGACGACATCCCCGAACAAGCCTTCTTCCTCCAGGGCACGATTGAGGACGTGCGGAAGAGGGCGCAGGAGATAGCCGCGAGCTAAACGATGAAGTATGAACGATGAAGTAAGGCAGATCGGTTTCACTTCATCGTTCATCGTTCATACTTCATACTTTTGCTTATGCCTCTGCGACTCGACATCATCACGCCGGAGCGCGGCGTCGTCTCCGAGGCGGTTGACTCGGTGCAGGTGCCGGGCTTGAACGGCGAGCTCGGCATCCTGCCCGGTCACACGCCGCTCATCTCGCAGCTACGCACGGGCGTCCTCGCTTACGCGCAAGGCGGGACGACACGCCGCTTGCTCGTCTCCGGCGGCTTCGTCGAAGTGAGAGACGACCGCGTCGCCGTCCTCGCCGACGTCGCCGAGCGCCCCGAAGAGATTGACGCCTCACGCGCACGCCTCGCGCGCGAGCACGCCGAGAAGACACTCACGGCGTTTACCGGAACCGAGGAAGACTTCGAGCGCGCCCGCGCCGAACTCGAACGCTCGATGGTGCGCCTCCAGCTCACCAGCGAAGATCACTCCGCCATCGCCCGCTCGTAAGCCGCGCGGACTCGCGGAAGATGAAACTCGCCCGCCCTCGCGTCTAATCCGACCGCCCTTTCGTCACTTCCCTCCATTTCTCGCCGATTTTTCGTCATTTTTCCTTCGTTTCATGCTTGCAACAACGATTCAAACAAGGTATAATCCGTCTCACGCTCGGATTGGCAAGCAGGGTTTCAAGGGGGGCAGCGGGGGATGGCACAGGCGGTGACGTTGGCGGACGGCGCGGGCGAGGAGCAGCAGGAGCGCGCGGTAGTCTCAGGCGAGGCGACGCCGGAGGACAAGCAGGCGGAAGTTCGCTTGCGCCCGCGCACGCTCGAAGAGTACGTCGGGCAGTCGAAGATCACGACGAACCTGAAGATCTTCCTGCGCGCGGCGCAAGGAAGGCGCGAGGCGCTCGATCACGTCCTCTTCTTCGGACCGCCGGGCTTAGGCAAGACCACGCTCTCGCAGATCATCGCGCAGGAGATGGACGCGCCTCTGAAGTCCGTGAGCGCGCCGGCCATCGAGCGCGGAGGCGACCTCGCGGCGATCCTGACCAACCTTCAGGAAGGCGAGATTCTCTTCATAGACGAGATTCACCGCCTGAAGCCCCAGATCGAGGAAGTTCTCTACCCCGCGATGGAGGACTACCAGTTAGACATCATGATCGGTCAGGGGACGGCGGCGCGATCAATTAAACTCGACCTCCCGAAGTTCACCTTAGTCGGCGCGACGACGCGTGCGGGACTCATCACGGCTCCGTTGCGCGGTCGCTTCGGCATCGTCTTCCACCTCGACTTCTACACGCAGAAGGATTTGGAGATCATCGTCCACCGCTCGGCGGAGATTCTGAACGTCGAGATCGAGGCGACCGGCGCGAAGGAGATCGCGCGCCGGGCGCGCGGCACGCCGCGCATCGCGAATCGCCTGCTGCGCCGCGTGCGCGACTACGCGCAGGTCGTCGGCGACGGGCGCATCACGCAGGCGGTCGCCAAGCGCGCGCTCGACGAGATGGAGGTTGATAAGTTCGGACTCGACGAAGTTGATCGCAAGATTCTCTCCGCCATCATCGAGAAGTTCGACGGCGGTCCGGTCGGCATCGGGACGATCGCGGCTTCGATCAGCGAGGAGCGCGAATCCATCGAGGAGATCATCGAGCCGTACCTCATCCAGATCGGCTTTTTGAACCGCACGCCCCGCGGGCGGGTCGTCACGCGCGCGGCTTACAAGCACATGGGGTTTGCGCCGCCGAAGGTGCGGCAGGAGCTGATCGCGAGTTGACGAGAGTTTCGTGAGGATTCGGTCGCTGCCTTCGTGCAGTCGCCGAGGCGACGCCGGGGAGGCTCGCGCTAGTCGGAGGGTGGATCGGGAGCCAGTCTTCGACGAAGCGTTCGCTTCCCCGGCGTCTAACTTTTTACGGTCGCAAATCTCTCAACGCGCGCCGCGCCTGATCGCCTCGCGCATCTCGCGCACGGCACTGTCTAACCCGACGAGGACGGCGCGCGCGATGATGTTGTGCCCGATGTTGAACTCTTCGATCCCCGCGACGCGCGCGACCGCGCCGACGTTGCGGTAGGTGAGCCCGTGACCCGCCGCGACCTTCAAGCCGATCTGCGACGCGAGCGCCGCCGCCTCGCGCAGGCGTTGCAGCTCCGCCGCCGCGCGCGCCGCACCTTCGCCATGAACCGCGCGCGCGCCGAGCGTCGCCTCGGCGTAGAGAGCCGTGCACAGCTCGACCTGCTGCGCGCCCGCGTCGCGCGCCGCCGCGATCTGCCCGGCGTCGGGGTCTATGAAGATGCTGGCGAAGACGCCGCCGTCGCCGAGTCGCTTGATCGCCGCGGCGACGGCGTCGGAGTTCGCGCGCACGTCCAAGCCCCCCTCGGTCGTCACCTCGTTCGGGTTTTCGGGGACGAGCGAGACGGCGTCGGGTCGGACTCCGAGCGCGATCCCCATCATCTCCTCGGAGACTGACATCTCGACGTTCAGGTAGGTCGTCACCGAGCCGCGAAGCGCCGCGAGGTCCGCGTCCTGTATGTGGCGCCGGTCGCCGCGCAGGTGGACGGTGATGCCGTCCGCGCCCGCCTGCTCACAGATCATCGCCGCCGCCACCAGGCTCGGCTCCGGCGCGCGACGCGCCTGCCGCACGGTAGCGACGTGATCGATGTTGACGTTGAGCCGCGCCGCCATGGTCTAAAAGTCGTGGTCTGAAAGTTGATAGCGTGTGCGGCGAGAGCGCCGGACGCGAAGCCCGGTGTCCCTTCCGCCGCCCGAAATATAAACGAAAGCCCGCGCCGCTCCAACCGCGGCGGCGCGGCTCGCCGGTGCCTTTCTCCGCGGAAGAACGCCCCGCGGCCGGGCATTTTGTCCCGCGGCTCTCACCCCGCTCTTTCGCCGCAAGAC
>JAIVGV010000093.1 GCA_020201365.1 Acidobacteriota bacterium | reverse complement strand
GATCTCGTCCGCGCCGCGCTCGCCGCGCCCGACTTCGATGAGCGTCCCCGCAATCGAGCGCACCATGTAGCGCAGGAAACCGTCCGCGCTCGCCGTGATCTCTATCACCCGCCCGCGCCCGCGCGCGCTCACGCGCTCACACACTTCGAGCCGCGTCACCGTCCGCACGCGGCTCTCGACCTCCGCCTGCGCCGAAGAGAACGCCGCCCAGTCGTGCTCGCCGACGAAGAGCGCGGCGCACTCGCGCATCCGTGCCGCGTCCAGAGCGCGCGGCTCGTGGTGCGCGTAGCGGACGAAGAACGGCGAGACGAACTGCTCGTTGAAGATTCGATAGCGGTACGTCTTCCCCTTCGCCGAGAACCGCGCGTGGAAGTCTTCCGCCGCGCGCTCGACGGCGAAGACGCGCACGTCGCGCCCGACGTTCCCGTTGATCGCCGCGCGCAAACGCTCCGGCTCCCACTCGCGTCGCAGACGCACGCTCGCCACCTGCCCCTCCGCGTGCACGCCCGCGTCCGTGCGCCCCGCGCCGTGCAGCGCGACGCGCTCGCCTTCGAGCAGCGCGAGCGCGTCTTCGAGTTCACCTTGAACGGTGCGCTCGCCCCCGCGCGCCTGACGCTGCCAGCCCGCGAAGTCCGTGCCGTCGTACTGGATTGTGAGGCGGAAATTCATCTCAAGTACTGAGTACTGAGTACTGAGTACTGAGTGAAGAAATCGTCTTGCACTCAGTACTCAGTACTCAGTACTCGTCACTTTGTCCTACTCCCCGGCTTCGTCGCCGGAACGCCTTGCGCGCAGAGCGGGCAGGAGTCTGGCGCGTAGGTCGGGACGTCGAGCGTGGCGAGGGCGACGCGGGGCACGCCGACGTCGGCGCGACCGGCGGAGCGGTCAATGATGGAGGCTGCGGCGACGACGCGCGCGCCCGCCTCGCGCAGCGCGTCAATCGTCTCGCGCGTCGAGCCGCCCGTCGTGATCACGTCCTCGACGACGAGGACGCTTTCACCGGGTCGGACGGTGAAGCCGCGGCGCAGCGCCATCCGCCCCGCCTCGCGCTCCGTCCAGATTGACTTCGCGCCGAGCGCGCGCGCGACCTCGTAGCCGATGACGATGCCGCCGATGGCTGGCGCGGCGACCGTCTCGATTGACTCGTTCGCGACGCGCCCGGCAATCGCCCGCGCGAAGCCTTCAGCCTCGCGCGGGTGTTGCAGCACGAGCGCGCACTGGAGGTACTGCGTGCTGTGCAAGCCGCTCGACAAGACGAAGTGACCTTCGAGCAGCGCGCCCGTCCGCTTGAACCTCTCGATGACCTCTTCCGCGTTCATGCGTTAGTCGAATTTCAGATCACGGCGATTTCAGATTTCAGATCGGAGCAGTTTGAGGTCGGATCAGCGGTTCGCCGGCGGTTGCGCTCGTGCGCGCTTTCGCGCCGACTCCGCGTCGCGCTTCCCGCCGGGAGCCGCGCGCGCTACAATGCCGCGCCATGCAGCCGCCGCCGAACCTGGTCTCCGACTCCGCGTTCGTCGCGGAAGCGGTCGAGATGCTGCGCGCGTGCGGCGGGCGGGCGCGCGTCGAGGCCGTCGCGGAGCACGTGCTGCAAATCCCGTGCGTCGATCCGGCGACCGCGGCGATGCTCGTCACGGCGTTCGCCGAGGACGACCGCAGGCTCAAGCTCTGCGACGGCTACGAGGTCTTGCTCGACTGCGAGGACGACGAGCGGCGCGCGCTCGACGCGACCGAGTTCGTCGTCTTCGACGTGGAGACGACGGGATCGAAGACGCCGCCCGCGCGCGTCGTCGAGATCGGCGCGTACCGCGTCCGCGACGGACGCATCGTCGCCGAGTTCACGTCGCTCGTCAACCCGCGCGCCTCGATCCCGCCCTTCATCAGCTCGCTCACCGGCATCACCGACGCGATGGTCTCGCGCGCGCCCGGCTTCGAGGAGATCGCCGCCGACCTACTCGCCTTCGTCGGCTCTTCGGTGCTCGTCGCGCACAACTCCTCTTTCGACGTGCGCTTCATCAACTACGAGCTGAGGCAAATCTACCCCGGACGCAGGCTCGCCAACGCAGACCTGTGCACCGTCTCGCTCGCCAAGCGCGTCGTGCCCGCGCTCGCCAACCACCGCCTGCACACCGTCGCCGAGCACTTCTCGGTCACGATCCGCAACCGCCACCGCGCGCCCGACGACGCCCGCGCCACCGCCGAAGTCTTCATCCAACTGCTCGCGCTGCTGCGTGAACACGGCGTGAACGATCTGGCGGGGGCGCGACTGTTTCGGAGGATGTAAGTGCGAGTCGAGACGGCTGTGAATTGTAAATCGTCCCCGAAGCTATAAACATTCCGCCCCTACGGGGCTGTGACCGGCTCTCGAGATTCCTCGAACTCAAACTTCCGATGACTGATCCCTGACCTCCGACCTCTGACCTCTCATTTTATTCTTCACGACGAAGAAGACGACGACGAGCGCGGCGATGGCGAGCGCGGCGACGGGGTAGTAGTGCGCGAACAGCTCCCTGGCGCGGTCGCCGTAGCGCGCGGCGAGGTAGGCTTCGATGAAGAAACGGAAGGCGCGACCCGCCGTGATGGCGACGGCGAAGCGCACGACGCCGAAGCGGAACACCCCAGCCGAGACGACGAACAGCTTGAACGGAAAAGGCGGCGGTAAGACGGACGCGACGAGCACGGCGAGCACGTCGTAACGCTCGATCAGCTCGCGGACGCGCGCCTGCTTTCGTTCGGAGAAGCGCGCAAGCGCGCGTCGCCCGGCGCGGCGCGAGATGTGGTAGAGGACGAGGCAGCCCGCGAGCGAGCCGAGCGTCGCCGACGCGGCGTAGATCGCCCACCAGGAGGGGCGCGCGTGCGAGAGCAGCAGCGTGACGGCGTCGGCGCCGCCGGGCATCGGGACGAAGGTCGCGTCGAGGAGTGAGACGGCGAAGACGCCGAAGGGACCGAAGGCGACGAGGTGGGCGGAGATTTTACCGAGCCCGTTCGTGATCTTGCGCCACAGCCACTTCACTTCGGCGTCACACCTTTCAAAACGAACGGCGAAGCAGGAACGACGGACGATGAACTGGGAGACAACTCGTCCTCACTTCATCGTCCGTCGTTCCTGCTTCGCCGTTTGCATCATGTCAGTCGCTCGTCGTCGCGCTGCGCTCGGGCACGACGGTCTCGTCGGGGTCGTTGCGGTGCTTAAAGAGGTAGAGCGTGAGCCCGACGACGCACAAGCCCGCGGCGAAGATCAGGATCGCGAGCCCGAAGTCTTTGAGGAACTTGATGACGTACTCGCCGTAGTAGATGGCGAGCGCGCCCTCGACGAAGTATCGCAGCGAGCGCGAGATCATGACGATGACGACGAAGCGCCAGCGCGGGTATTCGAGCGTCCCGGCGGTGGCGACGAAAATCTTGAACGGCGTCGGCGGCGGCAAGACCGCCGGCACGGCGATGGCGAAGAAGCCGAAGCGCCCGTAGGCGCGCTCGACGCGATCAATGTTGCTCTGGCTGAAGCGGCGGTGGAGCACGGCTTGCCCGCCGCGGCGCATGATCTCGTAGAGCAGGACGCAGCCGATGACCGAGCCGAGCGCGGCGAAGAGCGGGAAGAAGAAGACGGATTTCGGATCGTGGTAGCAACGTGCCACGACGAGGTAGTCGTTAATTTCGGGGAGCGAGAGCAGAGACGAGTCGAGCGCGCCGACCAAGATCATCGAGGGCGCGGCGACGTAGAGCGGCACGCCGATGATGAACGCCTGCAGGCGCCGGACGAGGTGATGAATCCACTCGAACATAAAAGCAAAGTACTGAGTACTGAGTACCGAGTACCGAGTCAAGGCACGGTCGTCTTTTACTCAGTACTCAGTACTCAGTACTCAGTACTTTTGTTTCGTCACTTGGCGGGGGCGAAAATTGACGGCGAGTCGTAGGTCACGCCGAAGGTGACGCCGCTGCGCGGGCTGAAGGTCGTGAGCCCTTTGGTTCCGGCGAAGTCGAAGCGCAAGCCGGAGGCTTTGACTTGGAGTCCGAGGCGCGCCTCCGACTGGCTCTCCGTGCCGAACGGCGCGCGCCCGCGCCGCGTACTCTGCCGCCCGTTGACCTCGCCCGCGAGGTTGAGGCGCTGGTTGATGCGGTAGATGCCGCCGACGCCGTAGAGCAGCACGTCGTTCTGGGTGAAGAGCAGGGTGGGCGCGGTCAGGATGCCGAGACCGATGTTGCCGAAGGTGTTCAGGCGCGCGTCATCTCCGAACTTCTTGCCGACGAGGATCAAGCCGAAGGCGTTGGTCTGGTTCACGCCGATGCCCCGCCCCTGATTCGAATTCGGCAAGTCCATGCCGAACTTGAAGCCGAGCGCAGGCGCGTGGCGCGTCTCGGCGCGCAACTTGATCTTGGTCGAGAGGCGGAAGTCGCCGAAGTCGTTCGTGGAGTTTCCGGTGAACGCCCGCGGGATGGGCGGGCTCGCCGCGGCGGAGCGCACGCTCAGGAAGTTTTGCAGCACGCCCTCGACCTGGAACTCGACGTTCGGCGAGAGCCCGACGTTGACGCCGACGACGCCGACGCGCGTCAGATCGCCCGTCAGCCCCGACGCCGGAAACTTCGCGTCCTGCGCGAAATCAATGCCGACTTGGAGGCGGACTGTCCCCGGCGGGATGATGTCCACGTCTTCCGTGATGAGCGGTCGCTGCTGCGCGCGCGCGACGACGGAGACCGCGAGCGCGAAGACGGCGGCGGCGCACAGGCGCGTGATTGTTTGAAGCCGTGATCTCATCATTCGTCCGCCAGGTAGATTCTGCACTAAACTGCGCGACGCGACACGCCGGATTGTAGTTGCACCGTCTCACAAGCGTCAACTGCAAAGGCGGAAGCCCGACCGTGTGGGAGGGGGGTCTGCCCCGTCGCCCGGCATGTGGAAGTTTTTGGAAGAAACGCGCGCGCGCCGCCGTCCAACGTTCGTAGTTTCGGCGGCGCGGGAGGAGGCATGGAACAGTTCGCCGTGTTGACGACAGACGAGCGCGGGATCGGCGCTGGCGTCATCGAGTCGTGCCAGCGCGGCGACCGCGAGGCGTTCCGCGCGCTGTTCGAGACCTACAAGGATCGCGTCTTCTCCGTCGCGCTCTACTTCTTCGGCGGCGACGACGCGCTCGCCTCCGACGTCACGCAGCAGGTCTTCCTCAAGCTCTTCACGCGCATCGCGCAGTTCCGACACGAGTCGGAGTTCACGACCTGGCTCTACCGCCTGACGACGAACGTCTGCATAGACGAGCAGCGCCGACGCCGACGCTTCGATCCGCTCGCCGCAATCGCGCCGCACAAGACGCCGCGCGCGCGGGACGCGGCAGAGGAGCGCGTGATGCGCGGCGAGGTGGCGTGCGAGATCGCTTCGGCGGTCGCGGGGCTCAAGCCGAAGCTGCGGATCGCGATCCTGCTCAAGTATTTCGAGGAGCTGTCTTACGCCGAGATCGCCGCGGCGCTCGGCTGCTCGCCCGGCACGGTCGCCTCGCGCATCAACCGCGGTCACAAGATTCTGGCGCGCAGGCTCGGACACCTGCGCGGGACGGTGTTTCATGAAAGTTGAGCTTGACAACATCTTCGGGCGGCACGCGGCGCGTCGGCTCTCCGCCTTCGCGCACGGCGAACTCTCGGACGCGGAAGCGGCGCGCGTCGCCGAACACTTGCGCTCGTGCGCGACGTGTCGCGCCGAGTTCGACGAGATCAAGTTCGGCATCCGCCTCGCCGAGACCCTCCCCGCGCGCGAAGCGCCCGCCTCGCTGTGGGGCGGGATCGAAGCGTCGCTCGCGCGCGACTCCGCGCCGCGCGCCCGCCGTGCGACGGGGGCGCGCTTCCGCTCGTTGACGACGAGCCGACTCGCCGTCGTCTCCTGCGCGCTCGTGCTCCTCCTCGTCGGCGGCGTCGCGTGGCTGCACTTTCGCCCTTCACCGGGCGGGGCTTGGGACGTGTCGGCGGTCGCGGGCGCGCCGACGGTCGGCCAGTCGCGCGTCGAGAAGCGCGGACGCCTCACGGTCGGCGAGTGGCTGGAGACGGACGCGCGTTCGCGCGCCGTGCTGCGCGTGGCGGACATCGGCGAGGTGGAAATTGATCCGGGCACGCGGCTGCGGCTCGTCGAGACCGGGCAGACGGAGCACCGCATCGAGCTCGAGCACGGGCGCGTGAGCGCGCGCGTCGCCGCGCCGCCGCGCGTCTTCTTCGTGGACACGCCGTCGGCGGTCGCGGCTGATCTCGGCTGCGCCTACACGCTCGAAGTTGACGGCGCGGGGCGCGGTCTGCTGCAAGTCACTTCCGGCTGGGTCGCGCTCGAAGCGAAGGGGCGCGAGTCGAAAGTGCCCGCGGGCGCTTCGTGCGCGACGCAGCCGGGCGCGCCGCCGGGCACGCCCTACTTCGGCGACGCGACGCCGGCGTTCGTCGTCGCGCTCTCGCGCTTCGACTTCGCGCAGGGCGGCGACGAAGCGCTCTCGGTCGTGCTCGAAGAGGCGCGCGCGCGCGACACGCTCACGCTCTGGCACCTGCTCGCCCGCACCGAAGCTTCAGGGGCTGGCTGCGGAAGGCGTCCGGCGGCAAGTGACGACGGGAAGCAACGACCGAGCGGGGGCGCGCGAAACATCACGGGCGCCGGACGGGTGGCGACCGGCGCGCGAGGTGTTCGGCGGAGAAGTTTGCTATGATCGCGCCGCGCCTTCGGAGAACGACGTAACTGAGCGCGCCGGCGGGGAGAAGTTTCGTGCGAATGCGAAAGATTCTGAAGTGGGTCGTCGTCGCCTTCGCCGTCGCGTTCGTCTGCGCGCAGTTCTACCGCCCCGCGATGACGAACGCGGCGGTCGATCCGTCGCGCACGGTCGAGGCGCGTCTGCGCGTCACGCCCGAAGTCCAATCCATACTCAAGCGGTCTTGTAACGACTGCCACACGAACCAGACGCGCTTCCCCTGGTACAGCAAGGTCGCGCCAGCCTCCTGGCTGCTCGCGCAGGACATCCGCGAGGGGCGCGACCACCTCAACTTCTCCGACTGGGCTTCCTACGACGAGGAGGAGCAAGACCTCCTCCTCCAGAACATCTGCCGCATCACCAAGCGCGGCGCGATGCCCCTCGGCAACTACCTCTACATCCACCACGACGCCAAACTCGCGGAGGCGGACGTGACGACGCTGTGCAATTGGACGAACGCCGAGCGCGACAGGCTCAACGGAAAATGATGAACGATGAACTGGAGGCAAGCGGCTTTCAATTCATCGTTCATCGTTCCTCCTTCATCGTTTTCCCCTGTGCTATCATCCCCGCCGCAGTTCCACGTCTCGCAACGCAACTCTCCCCGGACAGGCAAAACAGATGAAGAGACTCGCCCCCCTTTGCGCGCTGCTCCTCTGCTCCACGCTCCTCGTAAACTTCCCTTTACGTGCCGCGCTCGCAACGACACAGACACTACCGCCATCCGCCAAGACGACGCTTGCTGTCACGTTTGTCTCAGGTTTGCGCGCGCCCGCGAAGATCGCGCGCGACGAGCGCGGCATCCCGCACGTCGAGGCGTCGAACGACGAAGACCTCTACTTCGCGCAAGGGTACGCGACCGCGCAGGATCGCCTCTGGCAGATGGACTTGCTGCGGCGCACGGCGCGCGGCGATCTGTCCGAGATTTTCGGTCGCGTCACGCTCGCAGACGACAAGGTGCACCGCACCTACGGCTTCGCGCGTCTCGCCGAGTCGCTCGAAGCGAAGGCTTCGCCCCGGGCGCGCGCCGTGCTCGAAGCCTACGCCGCCGGAGTGAACGCCTACGCCGCGTCGCTCGACGAGAAGACGCTCCCGCGCGAGTTCCAGATTCTCGGCTACCAGCCCCGCCCTTGGCGACCCGCGGATTCCATCGTGCTCGGCAAAATCTTCGCCGAAGACCTCTCCTCCACGTGGCGCGTTGACATCGGTCGCTCGCTGCTCGCGCCGCTCCCGCCCGGACGCCGCGCCGAACTGACTCCCGACTCCTCGCCGCTCGACGTGCTCGTCGTCGGCACGGACGACGCGAAGAGCAAGGCGGCTGCGCGACCGGGCGACGAGACTGCCGCGCGCGCGGACGACGCGAGCGCGACTCGCGCGAACGCCTCACGCCGCGCACGTTCCCAAGTCGCGCCTGAGTCCGCCGAAGCACGCGCGGAGATTTTGCGAGAGGCTGAAAGAATCTTCGCGGCGTCGCGCGAGTCGCTTGAGCGCGTCGGGCTCTACATGGAGGACGCGGCGGCGAGCAACAACTGGGTCGTGAGCGGCAGGCGCACGGCTTCGGGGAAACCTCTGCTCGCCAACGATCCGCACCTCGACGCGAGCGCGCCCTCGATCTGGCACATGGTTCACCTGAAAGCGCCGGGCGTGAACGTCGCCGGAGTGACAGCGCCCGGCGCGCCCGGCGTCATCCTCGGTCACAACGATCAGATCGCCTGGGGCGCGACTAACTTAGGTCCCGACGTGCAGGACTTGTACGCGGAGAAGTTCGACGCGGCGAAGCCGACGTTCTACGCGACGCCTTCGGGCTTGCACGAGGCGGAGGTGCGACACGAAGAGATCAAAGTCCGCAAGAGCCTGACGGGCAGCGCGGCTGACGCCGACACCGTCCCGCTCGACGTGACCGTCACGCGCCACGGTCCCGTCTTCCTCGAACGCGGCGGGGCGCGCTACGCCCTGCGCTGGACGGCGCTCGACGCGGACGCGATGGAGTTCGAAGCCTTCTACAAGCTGAACCGCGCGCGCGACTGGGACGAGTTCCGCGCGGCGCTCGCCGACTACCGAGGTCCGACGCAGAACTTCATCTACGCCGACGTGCGCGGGCACATCGGCTACTACGGCGCGGGGCGGATTCCGATCAGAAAGAGCGGCGACGGGAGCGTCCCCTACGACGGCTCTTCGGACGCGGGCGAGTGGACGGGCTACATCCCCTTCGACGAGCTGCCGCACGTCCTCGATCCGCCTTCAGGTCTCATCGTCACCGCGAACGCGCGCGTCGTCAGTCGCAGCTACCCGCACTTCCTCACGGGCGAGTGGGCTGATCCATTCCGCGCGCGAAGAATCTACGAGCTGCTGAAAGACAAGCAGCGCCTCACCGCAGACGACTTCCGCGCCGTGCAGGGCGACGTCTATTCAATCGGCGGCGCGGCGTTCGCGCGCGAGGCGGCGAAACTTTTGAGGATGACCGGCGCGATGCCGGCAGGGTTAGACGCGGCGAAAGCGAGCGCGACCGCCGCGCTGCTCGAAGCTTGGGACGGTCGCGTCACGCCCGAGGCGCTCGCGCCGCCGCTCGTCGGTCAGATGCGCGCGGCGTTCGCGCACCGCATCCTCGCTGCCGCCATCGGCGAAGAGGGCGCGAACAATTTCACGTGGGGCAACTTGATCTTCTTCGACCGCGCGCTCGTCGAGCATCCCGCCTACTGGCTGCCCAAGGAGTTCAAGGACTACGGCGAGCTCATGCGCGCGTGCCTCGCGGACGCGCGCGCGAATCTTGCGCGGCGGCTCGGCGCGGACGAATCCCAATGGACTTGGGGGCGCAACAGCCCCGCGCGCTTCCCGCACCCGCTCGCCGCAGTCCCCTTCTTCGGTCAGCCGTTCGTCGTCCAGCCCTTCCCGCAAGGCGGCGCGGGCGCGCGCGTCGGCGCGACGGTGGACGTCGGCGCGAACGTCTCGATGCGACTCATCGCCGACACGTCGGACTGGGACAAGACGCAGCAAGGCATCGCGCTCGGCGAGTCGGGCGATCCGGCGAGCCCGCACTGGTCAGATCAGCTCGCGGACTGGAAGGCGGTCACCCCGCGCGCGCTCCCCTTCACGGACGCCGCGGTCGCCTCTGCCGCGAAGGAGGTTTTAGAACTCAAGCCCGCGCCGCATTGACGAGGCGGCTTCGACCGAAACGAGAAACGCCCGCGACGCTTGAGCCGTCGCGGGCGTTTCTCGTTTCGCTTGCCGTCTTAACTTCTACGGCTCGCGTCTCGGTCTGTTACTTGCTGCCGCCGAAGCGGAAGTTGACGCCGACGCCGGCGCGGAAGTTGTGATCCCAGCCGCCGTTGTTGGTGACCGTGGTGCCGGAGACGGTCGTCGAGCTGTTGCCGGTGTGGATCGGGTTCCAGTCGGCGGAGGCGACGAAGTCGGCGCTCTTGCTCAGGCGGAAGGCGATGCCGCCGCCGAAGACGCCCGCGAAGCCGTTGTCGCTCTCGCTGAAGTTGACGGTGGTCGTCGGAGAGGTCTGGACGGTGCCGTCGGCGTTGAAGTGCGCGATGCCGACGAGCGCGCGCGCGAACGGGCGCACCTTCGTGTCAACCGCGTTGTCCTGCAGCTTGACGCCGACGAGAGCCTGCGTGATGCGGCCCTTCAGGTTGACGGGCTCGAAGATGAGGTTGTTGAAGTTCGTGTCCTTGCGGTTGTGCGAGACTTCACCCTGGATGCCCCAGTAGCGGCTGAAGTTCCCGCCGCCGTTGACGTAGAAGCCGTTGAACAGGTCGCGGCTGCTGTCGTTCGGGTTGCTGTTGAAAGCGCCCTGAGTGTCAACCCAGTTCGCCGAGTAGCCGGCGCCTATCTCGCCCTTCTTGTACTCCTCCTGCGAGAAGGCGATGGACGCCGTGCAGGCGATGAATAGTGCAACGAACAGTGCTTTACGCATGAGATCTATTTCCTCCAACGGAATTGGTCTAGGTCAAATTTTTGCGAGGGTAGAAAGAACATTTCCCTCTCTCACGGAGACAGCCGCCGCCTGTCGCCCGCCGACGGCTCGGGCTTGAGCCGACGCGAGAGGCGGGAGCGAAACAGACTAAACGCGCTGTCGCGATTTTTGTTTCCACTATCTCGCCGCGGGTTGCACGCGATTTTTTAGCGAACCTGTCGCGTTTCTGGGACGACTGTATGGAGTCCGCCACACGCGCGCCGCATCGTCACCATCCCCCGCGAGTCCCGCTCAACACTTGTGCGCCACAAGCCGCTACGGCTTCACCTTCCCAGCGTAAGCTACACGCCGAGCCCCGGCGCGTGCCCCTCCGCTGTGGCAGTTCGAGGATTGTCACAAGCGCTTCGGCGACGCGCGGCGGCGAGCACAACGCGACACCGAGCGCCAGACTTCCGCGCGGCGGCGGAGACAGCCGCGCCGCCCACGCGTAAACTAACGCGCGGAAACCGACGCCGATGGATCACCCCGCGGAGCAAAAACCCTTGCGCCTCTTCTGCGCCGTCGAGCTGCCGCCCGAAGTGCGCGCACGCGCCGCCGCGCACGCCGCTTCGCTGCGTCCGGCAGGCGAAGGCGCGCAAGCGAAAGTCGGCTGGGAGCGCGAGGAGAAGCTGCACGCCACGCTCAAGTTCTTCGGCGACGTCAAGCCGGCGCGCCTCGACGCGCTCACTGACGCGCTCGCGCGAGCCGCCGCGCGCACTTGTGCTTTCGCCTCAAGTCTCGAAGGCTGCGGCGTCTTCCCCAACTCTGCGCGCCCGCACGTCCTCTGGCTCGGCGTCGCCGACGAAGAAGGACTCTTCGCCGCGGTCTGGCGCAGCCTCGAAGACGAGTGCGCCGCCGCGAACTTCCCGCGCGACGCGCGCCCCCTCCACCCGCACGTCACCCTCGCGCGCGTCCGCGCCATCAACTCAGCCGCGCGCACGCTCGCGCGCAAGCATCTCGAAACACACTTCGAGCCCGCGCCCTTCGACGTTAGCGCCCTCGTCCTCATGCGCAGCGAACTCGGCGCGCGCGGCTCGACCTACACGGGCGTCTCACGACACAAACTGGAAATGGGGGCTGGGGGTTAGGTGCTGGGGATTGGGGTTGAAGCGTGGAGATTATGACGCGCGAAGATTGTATGTGAGGCTGGAAGGAACAGCGAAACCTGTCGAGGCTGGGAGTAAGGA
>JAIVGV010000250.1 GCA_020201365.1 Acidobacteriota bacterium | reverse complement strand
GGCTGTGGGGGTCACAGCCGAGCGGCGCGGTCACAAAGTCAGAACAGTGCGCGCGCCGTGTTCGTACTCTTCGTGGGGCGTTTGAAAGGAGTCCGCCATGTTCTGTCCGCAGTGCGGCGCGAATCAGTCCGACGATCTGAAGTTCTGCAACCTGTGCGGCGCGAACCTGCAAGCCGTCCGGCAGGCGGTCGCCTCGCGCGACGCGGGCGAGAAGCTCGACTGGAGCAAGACTTGGGTCGCAGAGATGTTCCTCTCGGAGACGGAGCGCAAACGGCGGCTGGAGGAACTGGAGCGGGAGCGCGGCATCACGCCGGAGGTCAAACGCTACAACGAGATCAAGGCGGGCGTCATCACGAGCTGCGTCGGCGTCGCGGTGGCGCTCTTCCTGAGCGTGCTCTTCGACGGCATCGTCGCGAGCGGCAAGGTCACGCCGAGCGACGCCCAGATACTAAGAAACTTGTGGATCGCGGGCGTGATCCCTTTCTTCGTCGGGCTGGCGCTGATCATCAACGGCGTCTTCGTCAGCAAGCAGCTCGCGCGGGCACTCGAACGGCGGCAAGCCGACGGCGCGAGCCTGCCCGCGGATCAACAAGCCGACACGCGCACGCTCCGCCCCGCCGACACGACCGAGTTCGTCCCCGCGAGCTTCAGCGTCACGGAGCAGACGACGCGACACCTCAACGACGTCAGCCGCGAACAGTAATCAACTCCGCTGCCCGGAAGATCAGCCGTGCGTCGAGCGCGCGCGTTCCTCGCCGGTCTCGTCCTCTTCGCCTTCCTCGCGCGGCACCGCTTCTTCGAGGTTGTTGACGAGCCACTCGCGGAAGATGTTGGCTTCGGCAGCCTTGCCCGTCCAGCGCGCGCGGTCGTACATGACGAGCGCCATTACGAGCGCGTGGTGCTGACCCGCGCGGTCGCCCGCCAGCTCGAACTGCCCGTACAGTCTGTCAATCAGCTCGACGCTCGCGCGCGCCGTCTCTTCGTCCTTGAAGCCGAGCTGGCGGGCGAAGAACTTGGAATAGACGTTCATCGGGTGCGCCGAGGAGGTGTAGAGATCGAAGTAGCCGGTCTTCAAGCCCGCCTCCTGCAGCGTCGCGCCGACGTAACTGGGGCGCGAGCCCGTGATCATCGCCAAGTCCTCGACCTCCGTGATGCCCGACATGAACAGCGACAGAATCTGATCCTTCTTGCTCACGCGCCCCGCGCCGCGCCCTTCGCCCCGCGCGCCCGCCTCGCGCTCGTCGCCGCCTCTCCCGCCTCGCTTCGTCGCCATACTTCACACTCCTTGTCCCGCGCAGCCGTGTGCGCGCATGACCCCTGCACGATTCGCGCGGACGCGACAGAACGCGTAGCTCGCGCCCCGCGCTCCCCATCACCGCTTCATCTCGTCCGCGCTGAAACTTTGCAAGCAACTTACTACAACCGCCCGCCGCGCGACAAGACTCTGACGCGGCGCGCGGCGGACTTCCGCGCGCCGCCGTTGATTGATAAACTGCCGCAGCGTTCTAAGAATTACTAATCGATGTGCCGAGGCGGAAGCCGGCAAGAGCTTAACGGAGCAGAGGATGGAGAAGCCTGCCCTCGTCGTCCACGGTCATTTCTACCAGCCGCCGCGCGAAAATCCGTGGACGGGCGCGATTGAGCCGCAGCCGTCGGCGCGACCGTTCGAGAACTGGAACGAGCGCGTCCACGCCGAGTGCTACCGCCCCAACGCCTTCGCGCGCATCTTCGACACGCGCGGTCGCGTCGAATCAATCGTCAACAACTACGCGCACGTCAACTTCAACTTCGGCGCGACGCTCGCCGCGTGGCTCGAACGCTTCCGCCCGACGACCTACGCGCGCGTCCTCGAAGCCGACGGCACGAGCCTGCTCGCGCGCGGCGGTCACGGCAACGCCATCGCGCAGGGCTTCCACC
>JAIVGV010000374.1 GCA_020201365.1 Acidobacteriota bacterium | reverse complement strand
GGGCTTGAGGTTGGCGACGACGACGATCTTGCGACCGACGAGTCTTTCGGGCTCGTAGTATTCGGCGATGCCGGCGAGTATCTGTCGCGGCTGCTCTTCGCCGAGGTCAACCGTGAAGCGCAGCAGCTTGTCGGACTTCGGCACGCGCTCGGCGGTCAGCACCTCGCCGACGCGCAGCTCGATCTTGACGAACTCCTCGATGCCGATCATCGCGACGCCTTCCGGCGCGGCTGGCGCGGCTGACGCCGACCGACTCGTCGCCGAAGCCGCGTCGGCTTCTGTCGCGCCGAGCATCGGCGGCTGCGGCTGCGTCTCGGCGACGGACGGCGAGCCCGGGACGGCGTCGGCTTCCGTCGCGCGCGTGGTGGCGCTCGGAGAATCTTGCGGCGTCGAAGTCTCTTTCTCGATCTCTGCCATGACCTTGTTTTTGTCGAGCCGCGGGAAGAGCGCGACAGACTCGCCCGTGCGCGCGCCCGGCTGTAAACCTCCCCAAGTGAGTTGAAGCGGATCGGTGCGTTCGATGTCTTCGGACTGACCGAGCTGCGACCAGAGCGAGCGCGTCGCGTCGGGCATGAACGGGTAGAGCATGACGGCGAGCCAGCGCAAACTTTCGGCGGCGCGGTAGAGCACGGCGTTGAGAGTCTCGCCCTGCTCTTCCGCTTTCGCCAGCTCCCAAGGCTTCGCGTCGGTGATCAACTTGTCCACGCGCGCGACGACAGACCAAGCCGTTTCGAGCGCGCGGCTGAAGGCGAACTCGTCGAACTGCCGGACGAACTGATCGCGCGCGAGCACGAGCGCCGACGCGATCCCCAGCGCGTCCGACTCGACGCCCGCGCGCTTCGCCAGCAGCCGCTTCCCTTCCTCGATCTCGCCCGCAGGGATTGAGCCTTCGCGGTAGCGCGCGATCATCGTGAGCGTGCGCGAGGCGAGGTTGCCGAGTCCGTTGGCGAGGTCGCTGTTGGCGCGTTCGATGAGTCCCGCGTAGCTGAAGTTGCTGTCCTGCCCGAAGACCATCTCGCGCAAGATGTAGTAGCGGATGGCGTCGCGCTGGAAGTGGCGCAAGAGCAGCATCGGGTCAACCGAGTTGCGCAAGGTCTTCGACATCTTGCGCCCCTGCGCGTCGAGCCAGATGCCGTGCGTGACGACGGCGCGCGGCTGCTCGATCTCTGCGGCGATGAGGAACGCGGGCCAGTAGATCGCGTGCTGGCGCAGGATGTCTTTGCCGATGAGGTGGACGGCGGGCCAGAACTTCTCGAAGCCGACCGCTCGCTCTCGCTCCTCGTTGCCCCAGCCGATGGCGGTGATGTAATTCGTCAGCGCGTCGAGCCAGATGTAGATCGTGTGCGCCGCGTCGTCCGGCACGGGGATCGCCCACTCGACGGAAGACTTGAGGCGGCTGATGGACAAGTCTTGGAGACCGCGACTGACGAAACTCTTGACCTCGTTGCGGCGCGCTTCGGGTCTAACGAGCGCGGGGCGCGCGTCGTAGAGCGCGAGCAGCGCCTCGTCGTAGTCGGAGAGGCGGAAGAAGTAACTCTCCTCTGAAACTCTATCCAGCGGCGCTTCGTGGATCAGGCAGAGCGGCGGCTCATTCTCGCGCGCGGGCTTCACGTACTCGTCCTCGGTCTTGAACGTCGCGCACGGCGCGCAGAACCAGCCTTCGTAGAAGCCTTTGTAGATCGCCTCGCGCCCCTTGGGCGTCTTCGCCGCCGCGACCTTGCGCCAGAACTTCGCCACCGCCGCGTAGTGGAAAGGCTCGGTCGTGCGCATGAAGATGTCGTAGCCGCCGTGCGCCGCGTCGAGCCCGTAAGCGGCGAACATCTTCTTCAACTCGCCGACGACGTAATCAACCTGCTCCTTCGGCGTGCGCCCCCCGCGCGCCGCTGCGCGCTGGACGTTGACGCCGTGCTCGTCCGTGCCCGTCAGGAAGTAGGTCTCGAAGCCGCGCTGACGGCGGTGGCGCGCGACCGCGTCGGCGACGACCGTCGTGTAGAGGTGACCGAGGTGCGGCAGGCTGTTGGCGTAGTAGATCGGGGTTGTGACGTAGAAAGTTTCCATCTCAGGCGTGAATCGTAAATGGTAAATCGCGAATCGTAAACCGTGGCGGTTGCCGCCGAACCGACAATCTCACGTGCGCGGTAATAAAACCTCTTCAGTTGATCGCGTCAGAAACTTCTTTCGCCGTGCGTTCAATAAACTCTCTGTTGACGGAAAAATCGCCGACGTGGAGATCGGCGCCGCCGTCGAGCCAGAAGGTGAAACTGCCTTTGACGAACACGACGCGGGAGCCGTTCCAGACGTACCCCTTGTCGCCGACCTGAATCGGCTCGAAGCCATCGCCGCGCTGGTTGTTCACGAATCCGACCAACCTCTCGCGCGCGTCAACGGACGAAGCCGACTGATCAATCGCCAGCTTGAAGCGGCACGGCACGGGCTTCGAGCCGTAACTAGTGCCGTCGAGCCTCAACTCCGCAGTGAGGCAGTTCTCTGACGACCAGAAATGTATCGCCACGTCGCGGCTCGGCGCGCCGCCCGGAGGTGTCGGAGGCTGTGCCGTCTCGTGCTTCCAGCCGGGATGCTTCTCTCGGAAGTGTTGCACGACGCGACCGCTGACCTGCGCGAGATCGGGAGAAACCGATTGAGCCGCGCCCGCGTCCGTGATGCACGCATAGAAGAGACAGAGCGTGACGAGATGTGTTACTGAACGGCGCATCTTATTCACTCCTCCCGCGTATCAGCGCCATCGCCTCGGCGCGCGTGCGCGGGTCTTTGCGGAAGCCGCCGCGGATGGCGGAGGTGATCGTGAGCGCGCCCGGCTTCTTCACGCCGCGCACCGTCATGCAGGTGTGCTCCGCCTCGACGACGACCATCACGCCGACGGGCTTCAAACCTTCAAACAGCGTGTCGGCGATCTCGCTCGTCAAACGCTCCTGCACCTGCAGGCGGCGCGCGAAGGTGTCGGCGAGTCGCGCGAGTTTGGAGAGACCGAGGATGCGACCGCCGCGCGGGATGTAGGCGATGTGGCAGCGACCGACGAAGGGCGCGAGGTGGTGCTCGCACACGGAGGCGATCTGTATGTCTTTGACGATCACCATCTCGTCGTGCTTGTCGCCCGGAAGCGCCGTGACGTGCGCGCGCGGGTCTTCGCGCATCCCGGCGGTCAGCTCCGCGTACATCTCGGCGACGCGCCGCGGCGTGCGCTGCAAGCCCGGTCGCTCCGGGTCTTCGCCGATGCCTTCGAGTATGAGTCGCACGCCCGCCGCGATCTTTTCGAGATCAACGCCCGACGGTTTTGCTTCCGACTCAACCTCGTCCGGCTCTGTCGCGGAATAGCCTGCGCTCATAATTAACTCCAGAGTTTTGACATAGCTCCGTAGGAGCGGAATGTTTATAGCACCTGGCAACGAACAAAGATCAAAGCTCCGTGGGAGCGATATGTCGCCCCTGACGGGGCTCGTAAGATTGATAGCGGGGCTGGTGCTATAAACATGTCGTCCCCACGGGACTTCTCAAACTGTCACTCATCACTTGTCACTGTCTTCAGGTACGCCGCGCGCGCGGCAGCCTCAACGTCGCGCAGCGGCGCGTTGAATCGCCGCGCGGCGGCGCGGCAGTCGTCGTATTCGGGCGTCGCGTTGACGACGCGACCGCGCGAGCGCGCGACCTTGACGCGGATCGCGCCGAACTCCGTCTCGACCAAGACGGACTCGCGCGGCAGCGCGCGGCGCTCGACCGCGTGGGAGCGCACGCCGAGCGTCGTCGTCTCGTCGAAGAGCAGTTGATAGAACGCCTCACGCTCCGCGGGGCGGCAGAGGATCGAGACGAGCACGCCGGGGCGGTTCTTCTTCATCTGCGCCGGCGTGAAGTAGCAGTCGAGCGCGCCGCGCTCGAAGGCGCGCTCCATCAGGTGACCGACGATCTGCGGCGACGCGTCGTCGAGGTTCGTCTCGACGACGAGGAGTTTCTCGCTCGCCCCGTCCTCGTCAGACTCGCCGACCATCACGCGCAGCGCGTTGGGAAAACGCTCGTACTCGCGCGTGCCCGCGCCGTAGCCGACCGCCTCGACGCGCATCGCGGGCTGCGCGCCGAACGCGTCGCAGACGGTCGAGATGATCGCCGCGCCGGTCGGCGTGACGAGTTCGCCTTGGATGTCGGTCGCGTAGGTCGGCGCGTCGCGCAGCAGCTCGGCGACCGCGGGGGGCGGGACGGGGAAGCGCCCGTGCGCCATCTCGACCATCCCGGCGCCGACGTGCAGCGGCGAGGCGGCGAAGCGCTCGACGCCGAGCAGCTCGAAGCCGACGCACGCGCCGACCACGTCTATGATCGCGTCCATCGCGCCGACCTCGTGGAAGTGAATCTTCTCGACGGGGACGTTGTGCACGCGCGCTTCGGCTTCGGCGAGTCGCGTGAAGACGCGCGAGGCGCGCGACCTCACCGCGTCCGAGAGCCGCGAGCTTTCGATGATCTTAAGGATCGTGCTCAGGTGGCGGTGGTGGTGCTCGTCCTCCGTGCGGACTTCGGCGCGCGTCGCGCTGATGCCGGAGCGGTCAACCGTCGTGAACGAAACGTCGAAGTCGGAAACGTCGAGGAGTTGGAGCTGTTCGCGCAAGGCTCCGGCGTCCGCGCCCGCGCCGACGAGCGCGCCGAGGATCATGTCGCCGCTCGCGCCGGCGAAGCAGTCGAAGTAGAGAGTTTTCATCAGTCGTCCAGACGCGGCAAGATTTCGCCCGCGCGACCTTTAATCGAAACGTCGCACAGCGCGCTCAAATGCGTGCGCTCCGGATTAACTTCGACGAGGAACGCGCCCATCTGCTTCGCCAGTTCGGGCAAGCCCGCCGCCGGATAGACGAGCGCGGACGTGCCGACGATGAGGCAAACTTCACAAGCCGCCGCGCGCGCCGCGGCGCGCTCGAAGACGCCCGCGGGCAGCACCTCGCCGAAGAGCACCACGTCGGGTCGCATCGGCGAGCCGCAGTCGGGGCAAGCGGGCGGTCGCTCCTCGTCGTTCAGCTCGCGCACGTCGGCGCGCGCGCGACAGCTCATGCAGCGAGCGATCCAGACGTTGCCGTGTAGTTCGAGCACTTCGCGCGTGCCCGCGGCGCGGTGGAGACCGTCCACGTTCTGCGTGGCGAGCGTGAACTCCGCGAAGCGATCTTGCCAGCGCGCGAGCGTGGCGTGCGCGGGGTTGGGTCGGAGTGTTTTGAGTACGCCGCGGCGGTAGTCGAACCACGCCCAGACTTCCGGCAGGTCGCGCTCGACCATCCCCGCGGAGGAGATTTCGTAGAACGGCATCCCCTTCCAGACCGCCGCGCCGCCCCCGCCGCGAAACGTCGGCACGCCGCTCTCCGCCGAGACGCCAGCGCCCGTGAGCACGAAGACCGAGCGCGCCGCGCGCAGCCTCGTGCGGACTTCTTCGGGCGTGTCTCTGGTCGCTGCGGTTTTCATCGAAGGTTGACGGCGATGGTAGCAGAGCGCGCGGCGCGCGTGTCAAGCAGGTCGCGCCCGCGCCTGTTAGGTCGCGCGCCAACCGCTGCGCTATACTTCGGACTTTTCCGGCGCGCGATTTTTCCGTCAATCACAGCGCCGCGCGAAACGATGAGCATGAAATTTAGACTCGAAGACTTGCCGGACGCCCTGCGCGAGCGCGTGAGGGCGACGGCGCGCGAGCGTTTCGGCGTCGAGATGGAGCAGATTGCTTCGGAGATTCCGCCGCGCACGGAGCTGGGCGATCTCGCCTTCCCCGTCGCGTTCGAGCTGGCGAAGCGCATCCGTGCCGCGACGGGCGAGAAGGTCAACCCGCGCGCCGTCGCCGAGGAGTTGCGCGCGGCGCTCGCGCGGGAGCCGGGCGTCGAGCGCGCGGAGGTGGCTGGCGCGGGCTACATCAACGTCTTCTACGACCGCGCCGCCGCGCTCGCGTCGCTCGCGGTAAGAGGCGGCGAGGCGCAAGGCGAACCGTCCGCGCGCGACGGGCGCGACAAGGCTATCGTCGAGCACACGAACATTAACCCGAACAAGGCGGCGCACATCGGGCACCTCCGCAACGCCGTGCTCGGCGACGCCTTCGTCCGAACCTTGCGCGCGACGGGCGAGCAGGTCGAGGTTGACAACTACATAGACAACACCGGCGTTCAGGTCGCGGACGTGGTCGTCGGCTTCGTGCATCTCGAAAAGATGACGCTCGAAGACGTGCGGAAGTTGGATCAGTCGCTCCCGCCCGGGCGCCCCTTCGATTATTACTGCTGGGACTTGTACGCGCGAGTCGGGCTCTTCTACCGGCGCGGCGACGCGGGCGCGAAGGAAGACGCGGAGCTTCTGAAGCTGCGCGTCGAGACGCTGCACGCGCTCGAAGAGGGCGAGAACGAGACGGCGCGGCTCGCCGAGTACGTCGCGACGCGCGTCGTCGAGCAGCATTTGAAGACGATGCTGCGGCTCGGCATCGAGTACGACGTGCTGCCGCGCGAGTCTGACATTTTGAAACTCGGATTCTGGCAACGCGCCTTCGAGCGCCTGAAGGAGACCGGCGCGATCCGCTACGAGACCGAGGGGCGCAACGCCGGGTGCTGGGTGCTGCCGACGGACGCGCACGCGAGCACCGAGGAGCACGAGGCGGACAAGATCATCGTCCGCTCGAACGGCACAGTCACCTACGCGGGCAAGGACATCGCCTACCAGCTCTGGAAGCTCGGCGAGCTGGGTCTCGACTTCTACTACAAGCCCTTCCACACCTACGGCGACGGTCGCACGCTCTGGGTGACGACGAGCGACGCGAGCCAAGCGACCCCCGCGAACGAGCGACCGCGCTTCGGCGGCGGGCGCGTCGCCTACAACGTGATCGACGCGCGGCAGTCGTACACGCAGGACGTGGTGC
>JAIVGV010000249.1 GCA_020201365.1 Acidobacteriota bacterium | reverse complement strand
GCTTAACTACTCTCAAGGAAGCATTATCGACATGCAGGAGACGCTTCAAAAGTTCCCCGTGCAGCTTATTTCCGTCAGAGATTATGCTCAAGCCTGCGTGTAAGCTTCTCACCGATGCTGTCTAACAACGGCATGCACCCGACGCCCCTCCGATAGCTCTTTACCAAGAGGTGTGCGGACGCTTCGCAGACTACATCCCGCGTAAGGAACTCGCCGACTTCCTCGACCTCGACGACGTACAGATCGATCTCCCCCTGCGCTATAACGTCGCCCCGACTCAGCGCGTGCGGGTCGTCGGCGAGACGCGCGAGGGCGGGCGCAAGGTGGCGGCGCTGCGGTGTGGCTTAGTCCCGGCGTCGGCGCGCGACGCCTCCAAAGGCTACATCAACGCGCGGGCGGAGACGATCACGCAGCGCGCCAGCTAACAAAGCTTTTACAGGAGGGACAAAAGAATGAACAGATTATGTGTCGTCGTTGGCTTGATCATGTTTTGCGCCGGCCTGTGTGCGGCGCAGAAAGGCACCGCTGAGCCTGATTTTTATCCTATGGGGTACACACTCGAAACTTGGACAGGCGAAGTCAGCGCTGTTGACAATCAGGCGCGTACATTGACCTTGACGTACGGCAGCGGCCCCAAAGCTAAGACGTTTGTGGCTACTATCCCAGAAGCCCCTTGCGCGTGGGGGCGCGACGGCCAAAACTTTCGCGTCCTTGATTTTCCTTTTGACAAGAAGGCGAGCGCCCAAGTGTTCAAGTTGGTCATGCCAAGTGGGGCTTACAGGCTTCCACCCGAGCAGGAAATGACCGGCACACCTATCCAGAAGCGGCCCAATCCGCCGGCGGAGAATGTAATCGACGACTTCAGCAAGTTTATGAACCACACGATCACTGTTTACTACATGACACGCGAACGAACGGTCGCTGGCAAGAAGGAAGAATACAATGATGTCTGGCGCATTCGCGTGCTATCCAAGTCGAAATAGCAGATGGCAGCATAGACCGGCGCAGCGTTATGACGCACGTCAGTTGTCGCCCGCCGTCATAGGGTCTCCCGCCCGTCATAGGGTATTCAATCGAGCCGCCATGCATGGGGTGTTCATCCATGAGGGTTCCTTTTTTTAGTGGGGAATAACTCGGAATAAGCCGCCGAAATTCCGCCCGCGTGAAAAACCGTTCATGGGGTTGCGTCGCGTTCATGGGGTCGCGTAATTGAACGCCCCGCCGCGGCTCCACGAAAACACCAGAAACGCACCACGCCCATCCCCTTTGCGTGATATGCTCCGCGCGCCCGTGTTTGGGCGAGGCCACATCGGCGAGGTCACACGGGCCACGGTGAACCGCCTGCGCCGTGACTTTTTTGTGCGCATCCGGCCATAACAGGAAGGCGGAAGGGTAGTAGAGGACGTCATCTACTTCGGGGGCCGCGGCCCCCTTTACCTTTATGCCGAAAGCACGGTTCTAGGGCATCCTCGCACCAAATCTGCTAGACTCCCGCGCCATGAAAAGGATCACACTAGCCGCGCCGCTTAATTGACCGCCGTCGAAATCTCCCTCCACCCAGACAGCGCCGCGTTAAACGCTTTTCTCATCAGCCTCACCTCCTGAACGTGAAATAGAACGCGAGCGAGCCGTTCGAGGTCGCCCCCGACACCTCGACGCTGCCGTCGGTGTCCACCGTCAGCCAGCACAGGCTGGTTCTGGAGCGTGAGCGGGCTAAAGAGCGTCGAGCCCGACGCCGTGTACGTGCCGGAGAAGCCGACGCGGAAGGTGTAATCCCTCGCCGCGATCCTGCCGACCGAGACGCGGGAGCAACTGTCGAGCTGCACGACGACGTTGGCGGGGATCGAGTTCTGCGCCACGACGTCGCCGACGGTCGCCTGCCCGACGCTGATCAAATGCACGGGCACGCCCGCCGAGTTGCCGTAGAGCCCGAACTCGACGCCGTTGACTTTGACGAGGTTGATGCCGGAGGCGATGATGCCGTCGCCCCGTAGGTTCTCTATCGAGGAGTTTGAAACAAGCAGGATCGAGGTAGAGTAGGGCGTCGTGAGTGTCGCGTCTATGCCGTTTAAGAAAGAGAGCGCCGAACCCCCTCCGCCAGCCCCGTTGATCTTGAGGTTACTGATCTTCCCGCCGCCCGAAGACTCTATGCGGATCGCCGCAGTTGCCTGCCTCGCGCCCTGACTGATTACACAATCGGAGAGTGTCCAATCTCCCGCGTCCGCCGCGACCGTGTTCCTGATC
>JAIVGV010000565.1 GCA_020201365.1 Acidobacteriota bacterium | reverse complement strand
GAGCTGCCGAAACAGATGGGCGCGATGTACGAACGCATCGGCAAGCGGATCAGGAACGGCGTGGCGATGGCTGAGGCGAAGAACGGCGCGTGCACCGCCTGCTTCATGGCGCTGCGCCCGCAGGTCATGGCGGACGTGCGCCGCGGCGAGGAGATCATCACCTGCGACAACTGCAACCGCATCCTCTACTACGCCGGCGAGCGCGCGGTCGAGCACGCGCAGACGGTCTCCTGAACCCGACGCCCCGACGCGCGCGCCGTTGTCCGATTATCAGAGTTCACCAGCCGCACGCGCGGACGAGAGCCGGACGCTTGATGAGCGTCCGGCTCTTTTCGTCTCCGACCGATTCGCCGCGTGTTTCCCCGCGATCCGCGCCCTCGGCGCCGCGCCGCGCAAGCGGCATCGTGATTGCTACCGACGACTCGGCACGGGAGCGAACAAGAGGGATGGCGAGCGCGCAAGACGCGATTGCGAGGGGCGACGACGGCGCTGCGGCGGCGGCGCTCGGCGGCGGCGCGGGGAAGGCTGCGAAGACCGCGGCGGGCGCGGTCGAGCGCGGGGCGCGTGCGCGCTGGTGGCGTCGGCGCGGGTCGAAGTCGAAGGGCTTCTGGTACGAGGACGCGCGCGGGCGTCGCGTGACGAACGAAGAGTCTCTGGGGCGCATCAAGTCGCTCGCGATCCCGCCCGCTTGGCGGCACGTGCGCGTCGCGCCGGGCGCGCGCTGCCGTCTGCAAGCCATCGGCGTGGACAAGATGGGGCGCGTGCAGCGCGTCTATCACCCGCAGTTCGCCGCGCGCCGTCAGAAACTGAAGTACGACAAGATCGTGCGCTTCGGCGAGCAGCTCTCGCGCCTCCGCGCGCGCACGAACGAGGACATCGCGCGTGAGGGTCTGCCGCGCGAGCGCGTCCTCGCCGTCGTCATCAGGCTCATCAACGATCTCTACTTCCGCGTCGGCTCGGAGTTGAGCGTGCGTCGCTACCGCACCTACGGCGTGACGACCTTGCGGAACAGACATCTGGAGATCAGGCGCGGCGGGCGGCTCGTCTTCTCGTTCGTCGGCAAGCACCACATCAGGCAGCGCCGCGTGCTCGTTGACGAAGAACTCGCCACACTGATGCGCGACATACAGAGTCTGAAAGGCGCACGACTGTTTCAGTTTTACGACGAGGAGTTGAAGCGTCGGCGACCCGTCGCGCCGCGCGACGTGAACGAGTACATCAAAGCAGCCACGTCCGCAGAGTTCTCCGCCAAGGACTTCCGCACGTGGGGCGGCACGCTGCTGTGCGCGGTGGCGCTCGCGGACTTAGGTGTGGCTGAGGACGAGACGCAGGCGAAGCGAAATGTGGTGAAGGCTGTGAAGCGCGTCGCGGAATACCTCGGCAACACGCCGACCGTGTGCCGCTCGTCCTACGTCCACCCGCTCGTCATCGAGAGCTACTTCAAGGGCACGACGCTCGAAGAGTTCCGCCCGCGCAAAGAGCGCCGCATCGGCAGACACCAACCCGACTACCACCCCGAAGAGCGAGCTCTCCTCAAGATGCTCAAGGCTCAATCCAAAGGCGGCGCGTGAGAGATCAGTAATCTGGCAACTTGGCACCGCATTTCGCGCAATATTCAGCCTTGTCGAGCCACATATAGTTGTAAATCGTCCTGCCGCAAGCCTCACAGAAGTTCGTATTCCTGATATTCAAATACATGATAAGAGCGATGAATGCGCCGAAGATAAGTAGAATGAACCAGGGCATGCCGCTGAGCGCAATCAGGAAGAAAAACATTGCTCCGTAAGCAAGCGACGACCACTTATAAAATCTCTTCTTCAGTCTTATATTTTTGTTGCCGCGAAAATAAAGGCGACTGCCTAAACTTAGAATGACCCATGAAACAAACCAAATAATCCAGAGCGCCCCGCCTATTCTTTCATCAATGAGGGC
>JAIVGV010000373.1 GCA_020201365.1 Acidobacteriota bacterium | reverse complement strand
GTTCGAGTCCGGGCGAGGAGACTTCCAGCGTATATGTCGAAGCGATGTAGTCTTCCACGTCGAGCAGCGTGCCGACGTGGTGGCTCACCGCCGAGCAGTCCTCGTGGGTCACGCCCCCCGGTTTATCAATGAAGATGCGGACGGCCGCGTTCCTGCCGAGCACGCCGACCTCCGCGTGAACCAGCTCCAGCCCGTGCTCACTTGCGACGCGCCCGGCGATCCCCCGTATGCGCTCCTCGATCTCCGCAGACTCCACGGCTCGCTCAAAACCCCCTGTCAAAAATCGCCTTTCCGCGCAAACAAAAAGTGGGCGCGAACCCACTCGAAACGTCAGCCGCGCTCCGTGCAAGAGGCGGATTATACGCGCCACAGGCGGGCGAGGCAAGCGAGCCGCAAGCCGTCTAAAACTGCGGGGGCGGGGGCGGGGGCGTCAGGAAACCTGGGTGCGACTCCGAAGGGTAGGCTGACTTCCTGAGCAGGACGTACCGGACGAGCGTGAAGCCGCCTATCGCGGCGGCGAGCGCCATGACGTATAAAGAGGACGCGCAAGCCGTCGGACATCTTCGGCTCCCAACCGAAAAGGATCGCACCCAGCGCGTAAACGATGCCGAAGCCGAACGCGACTCCGAACTCCGCGCCGATCCACGCCGCGATGCCGAGCAGACTCCACGCGACCGCGCTACGGTTCCGCTCCCTCGCCAAGCGAGTCATCATCTTCGGGATGCGGTAGAGGATGAAATAGAGTTCGAACATGCGACCTCACCCGCCGAGTTTCGCCTTCACGATCTCGCTCACGGTGCGCCCGTCCGCCGCGCGCCCGGCGAGGCGGGCTTGCGTCGCCTTCATCACCGCGCCCATCTCTTTCATCGAGGTCGCGCCCGTCTCTTGAATGGCGGCGGCGACCGCCTGCTCGATCTCCTCGCGCGTGGCGGCTTGCGGCAGGTAGCCTTCGATGACGGCGATCTCGGCGCGCTCCTTGGCGGCGAGTTCCGGTCGGTTGCCTTTCTCGTACTGCTCGACCGAGTCGCGCCGCTGCTTGACGAGCGACTGGAAGAGGCGCGTCAGCTCCTCGTCGGTGAGCGGCGCGCCCTTCTCGATCTCGCGGTTCTGGAGGGCGGCTTTGATCATCCGCAGCGTCGAGAGGCGCGGCGCGTCCTGCGCCTTCATCGCGGCGGTCAGGTCTGTGACGATGCGATCTTTAAGAGACATGACGGTTGACCTCGAAAGCTATCCCGACCGAGTTCGGCGCGCGACTCGTCGAGCTTCCAAACTCCGACTCACACCTTCCAACTTTGAACCTCGAACTCGGAACTTTCAACCCCCGGCTCTCAGCGTCCCGCGGGCTCTAAGATGAGACGCTCGCGCGCCCGCCGCTCGACCGCCGCGCGCGTAAACAGCAGAGGGAAGTAGCGCCCTTCAGCCCACAGCGGGAGGAGATCGCCGTAGTGCGGGCTTGAAGGCTGCGCCGATTGACCGGGCACGTTAATCGCCACCGAGCCGTCCCAGTCGCTCACGTCGAGCACCTCGCGGTACGACGCGCCGTGCGTCTGGCGGAAGTTCGCGCCGCCGCCCGTCGCCATCACGGTGTTGGCGTCGCCTGCGCGCTCGACCGCGCCGAGATCGAGCACGGCGCGCCGCGCCCCGTCCGTCGAGAGCGGGTGGCGGAACTCCGCCGCGTGCAGCGAGCCCCAGCGCCACTTCGACGGATCAGAGCCGAGCCGCCCGCGCAGGTCGGCGACGGCTTCGCGGAGGCTTTCGAGCAGCAACTCGTCGCGCTTCGCCTCGGCGTTCGCGCCGAACGCGGTCGCAGGTTGCGAGAGCCAGCTCTCAAGCGTGACCAGCCCGGCGCGGCCGCCGGCGTCGCGCGCCTTGCGATCCGCGTCCGCCTCCCCGGCGAAGCGCAGCCTCATCGCGTCGGCGCTCAGACGGTTGAACCACAGCTCGTAGAGCGCGGCGGCGGCTGAGTCGCGCGACAGGACGAAGTCCCAGTTGAGCAGTAGATCAATCGCGCGGCGCAGATCGGCGTCGTCGGTCTTCACGTTTCGCAGCCGCGGCACGAACTCGCGCGCGGGCAGCGACAGTGAGTCGTGTTGCAGCCGCTCGAAGTCTTCGACCGTCCAACCTTTCTGCTTCGAGCGCAGCACCTCGACGATGCGGCGCAAGCGCGTCGGGGGAGAGAACTCGTAGTTGAGCGCGTGATTGTACCCGGGCGGGAGGATGTTGTGGTTCGCCGTCGCGATGAAACCCTCGCGCGGGTTGAACGAGCGCGGCAACTCCGACGCGGGCAGGAAGCCGCGCCATTCGTACTGCCCGGAAGCGCCGGGCACGGGCAGCAAGCCCGACCAGTTCGGGCGGATCGGCGTCAAGCCGGTCGCCTGCCAGCCGATGTTGCCGTCAACGTCGGCGTACACGAAATTCTCCGAGGGCGACTTCCAGCGCGCGAGCGCCGCGACGAACTCGCGCCAGTCGCGCGCGCGATCGAGCGAGAGTGAAGCGAGGTAGGCGGCCGTGCCCGGCTCGCTCGAAACCGTCCGCAGCGCGTAGGCGCGATGCCTCGCCTCGTCCTCGAAGACGACCGCGCCGTGCCGCGTGAACTTCAGCTCGACCGAGACGGGCGCGCTCCGCCCCCTGACGGAAATCTCCTCGCGCTCGACGCGCATCGGCTCCCACGCGCCGCGGTAGCGGTAGCGCGAAGAATCTCGCGGATCGGTCTCCTCGACGTACAAGTCCTGCTGGTCAACGCCGACGACCGTGATGCCGAAGGCGACGCGCTCGTTGTGCCCGATGGCGACGCCGGGCAGCGAGGGCTCGCCCGCGCCGACGACGTTCCACCCCGGCGCGTTCAGATGAACCATGTAGCGCAGAGAGGGGAGCCCGACGCCGCGGTGCGGATCGTTTGCGAGCAGGGGCTTGCCCGTGCTGGTGAGCGCGCCGGACGCGACCCAGTTGTTGCTGCCCTGCGTCGCGCGGAAGTCAACCGCGCCGGTCGCCGCGCGCATCCCCGCGAGGATGTCGCCGTTCAGGTCTTCGAGATCGAGCCCGGCGGGAACTTCCGTCGCCTTGTGCGGATCGGTCGGCATCAACTCGTCCGCGAGCTTCGCGCCTAAGCGACGCACGAGCAGCGCGCGCTGCAGCTCGCGCGAGGCGTTCCCGCTCACTTCGAGCGAGGAGAGACGGAGCAGACAGACCTCCGGCGTCCAGGGGTCCGGGCGCGTGCCCGTCAGTTGAAATTCCACGGGGAGGTGATCGCGGCTCGACCCGATGAAGGCGTTGACGCCGCGCACGAACGACTCGATGATGCGCCGCGCGTCCGGCGCGTAAGAGCGCCACTCGGCGCGCGTGTCGCCGCGGTAGCGCATGAGGCGCGCGAACTTGTCGCGCTCGACGGCCTGCGCGCCGAGAATCTCCGCGAGCCTTCCCTCGCCCGCGCGCCGCCACATCTCCATCTGCCAGAGTCTGTCCTGCGCCGCGACGAAGCCCTGCGCGAAGAAGAGATCGTCGGCGTCTTGCGCGTAGATGTGCGCCACGCCCCAGGGGTCGCGCCAGACCTCGACGGGCCTCCGCAGCCCCGCGAGCTTGACGCGCCCGTCCGTTCGCGCGAGCGCGGCGCGCGCCTCACGCGCCAGTTCGTCGGACGAAGCGGGCGCGGGCTTCGTCTGCGCCGCGGCGAGTTGCAGCGCGAGCACGACCGCGACAGAGAGTGCGGGCAGCTTTTTCGTGGCGGGCATGTGCGGGATTCTAAACGAGGAGGAGAGCAAGGCGGAAGGCGGAAGATGAGAGACGGGCGCGGGGAGCGGAAGACGCGGGGACGCGACAATCAAAGGTTGACTTGACCGCCGCGCCCCCGCGCCGCCGTGTCTCCGCGTCAGCTCTTCACGCCGCGGCGCGACCGTTCGAGCGGGCGAGGTAGGCTTTGAGGAAGCGCCCGGTGTGCGAGTCCTTCGCGCGCATGATCTGTTCGGGCGTGCCCCGCGCGACGACGAGCCCGCCCGCGTCGCCGCCTTCGGGTCCGAGGTCTATGACGTAATCCGCCGTCTTGATGACGTCCAGGTTGTGCTCGATGACGAGGAGCGAGCCGCCCGCTTCGACTAAGGTGCGGAAGGCGGCGAGCAGCTTGTTGATGTCGTCGAAGTGCAAGCCCGTCGTCGGCTCGTCGAAGATGTAGAGCGTGCGCGCGCCGGTCTTTTTGGAGAGGTGCGCGGCGAGCTTGATGCGCTGCGCCTCGCCGCCCGACAGAGTCGTCGCCGACTGACCGAGGCGCAGGTAACCGAGCCCGACGTCTTCGAGCACCCGCAGGCGGTTGGCGATCTTGTTCACGTCGCGGAAGAAGTGCATCGCCTCGCGCACGGTCATGCTGAGCACGTCGTTGATGTTCTTGCCGCGGTAGCGAACGTCCAAGACCGTCTGCTTGAAGCGCGTGCCCTTGCACTCCTCGCAGACGAGTTCCACGTCCGCGAGGAACTGCATCTCGACGGTCACGGTGCCGTCGCCCTCGCACACGTCGCAGCGACCGCCCGGCACGTTGAAGGAGAAGTGCGAGGCGTCGAGCCCCTTGCCTTGCGCCTCGCGCGTCGAGGCGAACAGCTCGCGCACGGCGTCGTAGGTCTTGATGTAGGTGACGGGGTTCGAGCGCGGCGTGCGACCGATGGGCGACTGGTCAACCAGGATCACGTCGTCAATCTGGTTCGCGCCTTCGAGCCGCGAGAAGGCGCCGACGTGCCCCTGCCACTCGCCGCGCATCTTCTTCAGTCCGGCGTAGAGCACGTCGTGGACGAGCGTTGACTTGCCGGAGCCGGAGACGCCCGTGATGCAGACGAAGGATTCGAGCGGAATCTCCACGTCAATATCTTTCAGGTTGTGCTCGCCCGCGCCGCGTATGACGAGCCGCTTCTTCGACGCGCGCCGCTGCTTCGGCTCCTTGATCTCCGCCTCGCCGCGCAGGTACTTGCCGGTGAGCGTGGCGGAGTCTTTCAGGAGCCCCGCGAAGTCGCCTTCGAACACGACGCGCCCGCCGAGTTCTCCGGCGGCGGGACCGATGTCGAGGATGTGATCGGCGGCGCGCATCATGTCGGCGTCGTGCTCGACGACGAGGACGGTGTTGCCGATGTCGCGCAGATCGTGCAAGAGCTTGATCAGGCGCTCGCTGTCGCGCGGGTGCAGACCGATGGAAGGCTCGTCCAAGACGTAGAGCGCGCCGACGAGCGACGAGCCGAGGTTGGTCGCGAGCTGGATGCGCTGCGCCTCGCCGCCGGACAAGGTGGAGGCGAGACGATCAAGAGTTAAGTAGTCGAGCCCGACGTCAACGAGGAAGCGCAGCCGACGCCGAATCTCCAGCATCACCTTGTCGGCGATGGCGGTCTGCTCCGGCGTCAGCTCCAGCTCGTTGAAGAAGCGCGCGGACTCTTTGACGGGGAGCTGGCAAACTTCCGGCAGGGTCTTCCCGCCGACGCGCACGTCGCGCGCCTCCTGGCGGAGTCGCCCGCCGCGGCAGTCGGGGCAGAGCGTGTAGCCGCGGTAGCGCGCGAGGAAGACGCGGACGTGGAGCTTGTACTTCTTGGTCTCGAGCCACTCGAAGAAGCCGCGCACGCCCGACCAGTTGCCCTTGCCCTCGACGATCGCGCGCTGCTGCGCCTTCGGGAGCGACGCGAAGGGCACGTTCATCGGGATGCGCTCGGAGCGCGCGAAGCGTCTGAGTTCGGCGCGCGCCCAGTCGAACTGTGGCTTCGTCCAGGGCTCGACCGCGCCGTCTTCCAGAGAGAGCTGCGGGTTCGGGATGACGAGATCGAGATCAAGTCCGATGGTGTTGCCGAAGCCCTGGCAGGTCGGGCAGGCGCCGAACGGGTTGTTGAAGCTGAACAGGCGCGGCTCCGGCTCGGCGTAAACAGTCCCGTCGTACTTGCACTCGAAGCGCTCGGAGAAGCGAAGGGCGCGCGGCGACTCGTCGCCGGTCTGCGCCGTCTGGATCACCGCGACGCCGTGACCCTCGACGAAGCAAGTTTCGAGCGAGTCAACGAGGCGCGCACGCACGTCCTCTCGCGCCGCGAGGCGATCGACGAGGACGAAGACGCCTTCAAAGTCCGCGCGCGTGTAGTCGTCCGGCGAGCGCAGTTCCGTGATCCCGCCGCCCGCGTAGAGCCGCGTAAACCCGCGCTGCATGAGGCTCATCAGGTGCGCGACGATCATCTGTCGGCTCACCGCGCCGCCGTTCGTCTCTGACTTGCCTTTGCGAGCCTTGCCCGCTTTCTTCGACGGCGTGCCGTTGCCGTTCGACTCGACGCGCATCCCCGCCTCGGCGGGGAAGAGGACGTAGAAGCGCGTGCCTTCGGCGAGCGTCGAGAGGATTTCGGTGGCGGAGGATTCGGGCGAGTCCTTGTGCACCTCGCGCCCGCAGACGCGGCAGATCGTCGTGCCGACGCGGGCGTAGAGGAGCCGCAGGTAGTCGTAGATCTCCGTCTGCGTGCCGACGGTCGAGCGCGGGTTGCGCGTCGAGTTCTTCTGCCGGATGGCGATGGCGGGCGGGATGCCGCGCACCTCGTCCACGTCCGGCTTGTCCATCCGTTCGAGGAACTGCCGCGCGTAGGAGGAGAGCGACTCGACGTAGCGGCGCTGCCCCTCGGCGTAGATCGTGTCGAAGGCGAGCGACGACTTGCCGGAGCCCGAGACGCCCGTCACGACCGTCAGCCGCTCGACCGGGATCGTGAAGTCAATGTTCTTGAGGTTGTTGACGCGCGCCCCGCGCACCGTGATCGCTTCTTCTGCCATCGTGAAAAAGATCGCCGCCGCGCATAGTCGAGAATCCCGCGCCCCGGCGAACCAGGCATTGTAACCCGAAGGGCGGCACTGACGCGAGCGGCGGCGCCCCACTTCTCCGCGTGCCGCTCGCGCACACGACGCCGCCCCCGCGCCTATTTTTTATTCCGCGCACATCGCCGGTGTTACAATGCGCGCC
>JAIVGV010000092.1 GCA_020201365.1 Acidobacteriota bacterium | reverse complement strand
CGTGCGCGCGGGTCAGCAGGTGCGCGTGACGGTCGAGGGCGCGGCGCAGACCTACGTCGGTCGCATCGTGCGCCTGAGCCCGACGATCACGGAGCAGAGCCGCGTGCTCGTCGTCGAGGCGGACGTGCCGAACGACGGCAGCTTGCGACCGGGATCGTTCGCGCGCGGCGACATCGTGACGAGCGACACGAGCGCGGCGGTGACCGTCCCTTCGAGCGCCGTCGTCAACTTCGCCGGGATCGAGAAGGTGATCCTCGTCCAGAACGGCAAGGCTGTGGAGAAGAGCGTGACGACCGGAAGACGCATCAACGATCTCACGGAGATCGTCTCCGGCTTGAGCGTCGGCGACACGGTCGTCGTCAATCCCGGCAACCTTCAGTCGGGCATGGCTGTGCAGGTCATCGAGTAACAAGCAAGGCAGACCAATTTTGAGAGTAACCGCTTCAATCATTCTGTTAATTTGTACGTCGGGATTTGCGCTCGCACAGGGTGGATATCGGCAGGGCGATCAGGTTTACTCCCGCTACGCAGAGCGAGACGAAGCTTGTAGAAGTCTGCTGAAGAGCCAAAAAGTGAAGGAAGCGGAAGCCCCGTGCACGGCTGCCGCGAGACTCGCCGCGCGGCTCGGAGCGGGCAGAGAGTTGGAGAAGATGGGCGCGTATGAGCAAGTCGGCGTCGTAATGATGGGCGAAGGTCGTTACCGGGAGGCTCTGGGTTACTACGCGCGCGCTCTCGAAACAGTCCGCGGCAGGCTGACCGACCGCAACGCGGAAGTCGGACAGCTTTACGGGGAGATCGCGATGGCTCACCACAGCCTACGCGAACTCGACAAGGCGCTGGAATTCTACCGCAGGGCGGAAAAGACTTATCAGGTCGCCTACGCAGCCATCGATCCGGAGAAGGTGACGGAGGAAGGCGTCGAGATTAAACGGAGCTACCTCCGCACGCTGAGAAGGATTTTTCAAGCGCACATCCTCGCCGCCGATCAAGCCGGGGCGACCTCGGAAGCCAAAGAGATCAGAAGACAGTTGGACAGCTTAGAGCACGACAGTTCGTCTTAAAGTTTTCATTCAAAGGTCATGCAGAAGCTCGCGGAAGTTTGCATCAGGCGTCCCGTGTTCGCGGCGATGATCGTGCTCTCGCTGGTCGTCGTCGGCGGGTCGAGCTATTTTAACCTCGGCGTTGATCGCCTGCCGTCGTTCGACATGCCGACGGTGACGGTGCGCACGAGTCTGCCGGGCGCGTCGCCCGAAGAGGTCGAGTCGGTCGTCTCGCGCCGCATCGAGGACGCGGTCAACACGGTCGAGGGTATCGAGCAACTGCGCTCCGTTTCGGGGCAGGGCACTTCGTTCGTCATCGCCACGTTCAACCTGAACCGCGACGTGGAGAGCGCGGCGCAGGACGTGCGCGACCGCGTCTCCGGCGTCGTGCGCGATCTGCCGCCCGACGTTTTGCCGCCGGTCGTCTCGAAGTTCGACAACGACTCGACGCCCGTCATCACCGTCGCGCTCACGGGCGACCGCTCCGTGCGCGAGCTTTCGGAGATCGCGGACAAGACCGTGCGCGTGCAGCTCGAGCGCGCGGCGGGCGTGGGCGACGTGAACGTCGTCGGCTCGCTCGACCGCGCGATCAACGTCTGGATCGACGCCGAGCGTTTAGCCGCCTACCACATCCCGATCACGCAGGTGCGCGCCGCGCTCGACCGCCAGAACACGGACATCCCCGGCGGTCTCGTCGAGACGGGCAAGCGCGAGCTTTCCTTGCGCACGCTCGGTCGCTACACAGACCCGCGGCAGTTTAACGATCTCGTCGTCGCGAACATCAACGGCGCGCCCGTCAAGCTGAGCGACGTCGGGCGCGTCGAGGACGGGACGAAGGAGCAGCGCTCGCTCTCGCGCCTGAACGGCGTGCCGACCGTCTCGCTCGAAATCCGCAGGCAGACCGGCGCGAACACGGTCGCCGTCATCAACGCCGTCAAACAGGAGCTCGCGCGCGTCCAGCCGCAGCTCCCCGCGGACGTGCGGCTTGAGATCATCCGCGACCAGTCGCGCTACATCAACGAGGCGCTGCACGAGATCAAGACCCACCTGATTTTGGGCAGCCTCTTCGCGTGCCTCGTCGTGCTCGCCTTCATGCGCTCGTGGCGCTCGACCGTCATCGCCGGGATCGCGATCCCGTGCTCGGTCGTCTCCACCTTCGGCATGATGCGCGCGCTCAACTTCACGCTCAATTCCGTGACGATGCTCGCGCTCGTGCTGATGGTCGGCATCGTCATTGACGACGCCATCGTCGTCTTAGAAAACATCTTCCGCTTCGTCGAGGAGAAGCGGATGCGCCCGTTCGACGCGGCGCGCGAGGCGACCGCCGACATCGGGCTCGCGGTGATGGCGACGACCTTCTCGCTCGTCGTGATCTTTTTGCCCGTCTCGTTCATGTCCTCGATCTCGGGTCGCTTCCTCTACCAGTTCGGCATCACGGCGGCGGTCGCCATCCTCGTCTCGCTCCTCGTCTCGTTCACCTTGACGCCGATGATGAGCGCGCGCCTGCTGCGCGCGGAGGACGCAGGCAGAGGCAGCCACGCGAAGGGCGAGGCGCACGCGGCGACCGCCTCGCGCAAAGGTTTCTACGGCTACGTCGAGCGCTTCTACCTGCGACTGCTGCGCGTCGCGATGCGCCACCGCGTCGCGGTCTGCGCGCTCGCGATCTTAGTCGCCGCGTCGTCCCTGCCGCTCTACCGGGTCGTCAGGCAGGAGTACATCCCTTCGGACGTTGACGAGGCGGAGTTCGACGTGCAGATCAACGCGCCCGAAGGGACGAGCATCAGCGTGATGGACGAGGCGATGCGCTCGATTGAAAAGGATTTGGCGGCGACGCCGGGCGTGCGCCTGATCCTCTCCGGCGTCGGCGGCTCGTTCCTCGGCGGCGTCAATCAGGGCAGCGTCTATGTCCGCATCGCGCCCCACGAGGAGCGCACGCTCTCGTTCACGCGCTTCTGGAACGAGCTGAAACAGGGTCGCCCGCTCGAAGCCTTCCGGCACAACTACACGCAGCGCGACGTGATGCAGGAAGTCCGCCGCAGACTTAAAAAATATTCGCCGCTCCGCGCGAGCGTCCGCAACTCCGTCGCGCTCAACCTCGGGGGCGCGGGCAACGACATTGATTTCTCGATCCGAGGCCCCGACCTGCAATCCCTCTACACCTACGCCGAAGCCTTGCGGCAGAAGACGCAGACGGGGCAGATCGCCGGCATCGTTGACGCCGACACGACACTCAAGCTCGACAAGCCGGAGCTGCGCGTCGAGATCGACCGCGCGCGCGCCGCAGACCTCGGCGTGGACGCGACCGACGTGGCGAACTCCCTGCGCCTGATGGTCGGCGGCGATCAGCGCGTGACGCGCTTCCACGACGCGGGCGTCAACGAGGACTACGACGTGGAGCTGCGCCTCTCCGAGAGCGACCGCGCCGACCGCGACACCATCTCGCGCCTGCTCGTGCCCTCCTCGCGCGGCGGGCTCGTCCCGCTGAACAACCTCGTCACGATCCGAAACGACATCAGCCCGTCGCGCATTGATCGCCTCGACCGCCAGCGCATGGCGGCGCTGCGCGGCAACGTCGCGCCCGGCTTCGCGCTCGCCGACCGCGTCGCCGCGCTGCGCGCCGAAGTCGCCGCGATGCACCTGCCGCCCGCCTACACGACGGCGATCTCCGGCAAGGGGCGCGAGCTGGAGAAGACCTTCTACGAGTTCATCTGGGCGTTCATGCTCTCGATCGCGTTCATGTACATCATCCTCGCGGCGCAGTTCGAGTCGGTCGTCCACCCCGTCACGATCCTCCTGAGCCTGCCGCTCGCCGTCCCCTTCGCGCTCCTCTCGCAGTGGGCGATGAATGACACGCTGAACCTCTACTCGGCGCTCGGCGTGCTCGTGCTCTTCGGCATCGTCAAGAAGAACGCGATCCTCCAGATCGATCACATGAACAACCTGCGCGCCGAGGGCTACGAGCGCGGCGAAGCCGTCATGCTCGCCAACCGCGACCGGCTGCGACCGATCCTGATGACGACGCTCGCGCTCGTCGCAGGGATGCTCCCGCTCGCGCTCGGCACCGGACCCGGCGCGGAAGAGCGACGCTCCATCGCCGTCGTCGTCATCGGCGGGCAGACGCTCTCGCTCCTCCTGACGCTCATCGCCACGCCCGTCTTCTACACGGTCTTCGACGACCTCGCCTCGCGCGAGTCTTGGCGCGGCGCGGGGGCGCGGGTGAAAGCGATCACGCGGCGCCGGCGGCGCGCGCGAGCCGCCGGGGTTGACAGCGAGGGCGTCGCGGTCGAAGATGGCGCACTCGCGGGCGACCTCGTCGAGACGGAGCCCGAAGAGATCGAAGTCGGCGCGGGCGGCGACTGAGGGCGGAGACGAAACTGAGCCACAGAGGACACAGAGGGCACAGAGAGGGAAACGATGAAGTAGGAACGATGAACGATGAACGGAAAGACAGGTTGGTTTTACTTCATCGTTCTTACTTCATCTTTTCTTCTTTCTCTCTGTGATCTCTGTGCCCTCTGTGGCTAATCCCAAAATGGCGGAAGCGCGCAAGCAGCAGCAGCTCGTCGGTCGCAACGTCCCGCGCAAGGAGGGGCGCGCGAAGGTGACGGGCGCGGCGCGCTACGTGGACGACCTCACGCTGCCCGACATGCTCCACGGCGCGACCGTCCGCTCGACGACGCCGCGCGGTCGCATCAGGAATATCACGTTCGGCGACGGGATAAACTGGGACGAGTTCACCGTCGTCACCGCCAAAGACATCCCCGGCGCGAACGCCGTCGCGCTCATCCTGCTCGACCAGCCCTACCTCGCCTCCGAGTTCGTCAACCACCCCGAAGAGCCCGTCGTGCTGCTCGCGCACCCCGACAAGCACGAGGTCGAGCGCGCGCGCCGCGCCGTCTCCATAGAGATCGAGCCGCTGCCAGCCGTCTTCACGATTGAAGATTCTGCGGCGCGCAAAGAGATCGTCTGGGGCGAGGACAACACTTTCAAGTCGTATCTGGTGGACAAGGGCGACGTTGACGCGACGTGGTCGAGAGACGACATCGTGATCGTCGAAGGCGAGTACCGCACGGGCGCGCAGGAGCAGCTCTACATCGAGACGAACGGCGTCGTCGCCGTCGCGAACCCGCAAGACGGCGTGACCGTGTGGGGCTCGATGCAGTGCCCCTACTACGTGCACAAGGCGCTCATCAAGCTCTTCGATCTGCCGGAGGACAAGATCCGCGTCATCCAGACGGAGACGGGCGGCGGCTTCGGCGGCAAGGAAGAGTACCCCTCGATGATCGCCGGTCACGCCGCGCTCCTCGCGTGGAAGTCCGGCAAGCCCGTCAAGATCGTTTACGACCGCGCCGAGGACATGGCGGCGACGACCAAGCGCCACCCTTCCGTCACGCGCCACCGCACCGCCGTCACCCGCGACGGCAAGCTCGTCGCGCAGGAGATTGACTTCACGATTGACGGCGGCGCATACGCGACGCTCTCCGCCGTGGTGCTCTCGCGCGGCACGATCCACGCCGCCGGCCCCTACTTCTGCCCGAACGTGCGGATCAAAGCCCGCGCGCTCGCCACGAACTGCCCGCCGCACGGCGCGTTCCGCGGCTTCGGCGCGCCGCAAAGCATCTTCGCGCTCGAACGGCACGTGGACAAGGTCGCGCGCGCGCTCGACCTCTCGCCGGAAGAGTTCCGCCGCCGCAACTTCATACGCGAAGGCGAGACGACGGCGACGGGGCAGGTCATACGCGAGCGCGTGGACATGGCGGGCTTGCTCGCGCGCGCCTTCGAACTCGCGGACTACGAGGGCAAAGGCGAACGCTTCGCGCGAGAGAACGCTACGGGAGCGAAGATCAAGCGCGGGATGGGCTTCGCCTCGTTCATGCACGGCGCGGGCTTCACTGGATCGGGCGAAGTCTATCTGCAATCAATCGTCGGCTGCGAGGCTGACGCCGAAGGTCGCGTGCACGTGCTCGCGGCGTCAACCGAGATCGGTCAGGGCACGAACACGATCTTCGCGCAGATCGCCGCGGAAGCTCTGAAGCTCGACTACGACATGATCGAGATCGTGCGGCCCGACACTTCGGCTGTGCCGAACAGCGGACCCACGGTCGCCTCGCGCACCTGCATGATCGTCGGCAAGCTCGTCGAGTCAGCCGCGCTCGGTCTGCGTCAGACCTTGCGGGGCGCAGGGCTGCTCGCTGACAGCTACACGTCGGACGAGTGGCGCGAGGCTTGTCGTCGTTACGTCGAACAACACGGCGCGCTCAAGAGTTTCAGCCAATACAAGCCGCCGCCCGATGTCGTGTGGGACGAGGGCAAGTACCGCGGCGACGCCTACGGCGCTTACGCCTGGGCGGTTTACGTCGCGCAAGTTTCGGTCGATCTCGTGACCTACGAGGCGCGCGTGGAGGATTTCGTCGCGGTGCAGGAGGTCGGTCGCGTGATCCATCCCGTGCTCGCGGCGGGGCAGATCGAGGGCGGCGTGGCGCAGGCGATTGGCTACACGCTCTACGAGCGCGTCGCTTGGCGCGAGGGGCGCATGGCGAACTCGCAGATGACCAACTACATCATGCCGACCGCGCTCGACGTGCCGCCGATCCGCGTCCACTTCGAGGAGACGCCGTACCCTTACGGACCCGCGGGCGCGAAAGGCATCGGCGAACTCCCGATGGACGGAGCCGCGCCCGCGATCCTGAACGCCGTCGAGAACGCGACCGGCGTCTCGTTCACACACATCCCGCTCATGCCGGAAGACCTGATGCGGGCACTCGGAGACGAGGCGTGACGGAAGCGACTGCCAAAGTGAAGATCAGTTGCACGGTCAACGACGAGCCGCGCGCGTTCGAGTCGTACCCGATGGCGCGACTCCTCGACGTGCTGCGCGAGGAGCTGAAACTCACGGGCACGAAGGAGGGC
>JAIVGV010000091.1 GCA_020201365.1 Acidobacteriota bacterium | reverse complement strand
CGTTCGTCGTCGCGGGTCTGGTCGAAGGTTTCTATCAAACGTTCTCGACAATCGTCCACCGAGAGGAAAGTTAGCGGATGTTCTGGCTGCTGCAAGCGGAAGGCGCGACGGGCGAGCCCGCGCAGGGTGGCGCGCGCCGCGCCGCGGAGAGCGCGGGCGAGCACGTGCCGTGGCTCGTGACGAAAGTGAATGAGCTCGTCGGCGAGCCGCTCTACCAGTTGCAACTGAAGACGACGAAGCCGATGTGGGACAAGCTCTTCGGCTACTTCGGCACGAACGCCGAGGCGGTCTTCGGCTCGAAGTATTCGCCAGAAACCGCCGTGCCGTGGTACACGGTGATGTTCGTCGTCGCGTGCCTGCTGACGATCCTGATCGTGTGGCTGCTCAAAGGGAAACTGTTCGGCAAGCGACTCTCGGGCGACGAGCCGCACGCCGGGCAGCAGACGCTCGAAGTCGCGGTGCTCGCCGTGCGCGGGCTGATCGAGGACATCATCGGACCGCACGGGCTCAAATACTTCCCGGTCGTGGCGACCTTCGCGATCCTGATCCTCGTCTCGAACCTGATGGGCTTGTTCCCGCTCTTCATGTCGCCGACCTCCTCGACCTCGGTGACGTTCGCGCTCGGCATCTCCTCGTTCGTCTATTACAACTACATCGGCATTAAAGAGAACGGGCTCGTGGCGCACCTCGGTCACTTCGCGGGCGTCCACTACTTCAGCGGCATGATCCTCTGGATCATGGGACCCGCGATGTTCGTCATCGAGCTGATCAGCAACTTCGTGCGCCCGCTCAGCCTGGGTCTTCGCCTCTTCGGCAACATCTTCGGCGACGAGCAGGTCGGCGCGAACATCGCCAACCTCGCGCCGCCCTACACCTACTTCGTCGTCCCGGCGGTCTTGATGATCCTGAGCGTGTTCGCCGCCGTGATGCAGACGTTCATTTTCACCCTGCTCTCGATGATCTACATCGGCGAGGTCTCGCACGCGCCGCACCACGATCACGAGGGCGAAGAGATCAACGGCGAGGAGATCATCGCGCCGGTCTTTACTTAAAGCAGTGACGGGTGACGAGTGACGAGCGAATCCAATTCTTACTCGTCACCTGTCACGGCAGTGATGCGCTTCGAGCGGCGCGCGCGTCGTGCGTGCGCGCGTTGGGCGCGAAGATTCGAACCCTGACTTTTCGCTGGCGGTCGTCGGGCGTCGCGCGCGTGAGGTGCGTTCGGTCGCGTCATGGCTTTCGCGGTTTGAAAGCGTCGGCAGGCTTGCACCGCTGGAGCGCCGTTGTAAGAGGGGCGGCGGATACCGGGTGTCGGCGACATCATAGTTAGGCGACCGGAAGCGCCATCAGTTACGCCAGCGCTCGCCGAGCCACCGCGAAGGGTCTTCGACCGCAGGAGGGATTCACATGGGCAAACTGAGAATGTTCGCGTTCGCGGCGCTCGCCGTGCTGTTCGCGTCGGCGACGGCGTTCGCGCAGGCGGCGAACGCGGCGGGCGGCGCCGACGCGGACAACGTCAACACCATCGCGAAGTGGGCGAAGCTGGCGGCGGGCATCGGCTTCGCCATCGCCGCCGGGCTTGGCGCGCTCGGTCAGGCGCGCGTCGCGGCGTCCGCCGCCGAGGGCGCGGCGCGCAATCCGGGCGCGGCGGGTCGCATCCAGATTCTGATGATCATCGGTCTCGCGTTCATCGAGACGCTGGTCATCTTCACGCTCGTGATCATGTTCGCCATCGTGAACTTCAAGCTGCCGGGAACTTAAAGCCGGCAGCCGGATCACGGCGACGGGCGGGCGCGGACTCTACGCAGTCCGTGACCGCCCGTCCTTTTGTCGCCGCGCGCGAGCCGTGTGAAAAAATTGCTACCGACGATGACGATTCGACGTACAGATTTGAGTCAAGGTGGAAGTCGCTGGCGCGCACCACAAGCGTTTTTCTTCGCGCCGCGCAGTGGCTTCGTTTTTGCTATCCGTCAATTTTGGCTTGCGGGCTTGTAGGGGTATGATACGTCCAGTCAGATCCTCCTCTTACTGTCGCGCGGCGGGGGCTCCAACCGGATGAAGAAGTGTCCCAAATGCGGGAAGACTTACGACGAGGCGAACACGCTCTGCCCGAGCGACGGGACGGCTCTCGTCAAGACCGGCGACTCTCTGCTCGGCAAGACGCTCGCCGGGAAGTACCGCATCGAGGAGCGCATCAGCGAGGGCGGCATGGGCACGGTCTATCGCGCGACGCACGTGCTGATGGAGAAGACCGTCGCCGTCAAAGTCCTCCACCCCTCGCTCGCCGCCGACGAGAAGATCGTCGCCCGCTTCACGCGCGAAGCCAAAGCCGCCTCACGCATCTCGCACCCGCACGCCCTGAACGTCACGGACTTCGGCGAAGCCGAGGACGGCGTCGTCTTCATGGTGATGGAGTACCTCTCGGGGCGCACGCTCAAGCGCGTCGTGCGCGAGGGCGGACCGATGCCGCTCGCGCGCGTCATCGCCATCGCGCGCCAGATCGCCGGGGCGCTCGACGCCGCGCACGCCGAAGGCGTCGTCCACCGCGATCTCAAGAGCGACAACATCATGCTCACGGAGACCACGGGCGGCGAAGACTGGGCGAAGGTCTTGGACTTCGGCATCGCCAAGATCAAAGAGCCCGACGGGCACGATCCCGAACTGACCGCGCCGAACCTGATCATCGGCACGCCGCAGTACATGTCGCCCGAACAGTGCTCGCAGGCGGCGGAGATCGACGCCCGCAGCGACATCTACTCGTTCGGCGTCATCCTCTTCGAGATGCTCGCGGGTCACGTGCCGTTCACGGGCGAGTCCGCGACGGCGATCATGCTCAAGCAGCTCCAGGAGCCGCCGCCGTCCGTCCTCGAAGAGCGGAAGGACTTGCCCGCGGCGGTCGGCGTCGTCATCGCCCGCGCCCTCTCGAAGCGCCCCGAAGATCGGCAGCAGAGCGCGTCCGAGCTGGTCGAGGCGCTCGCACTCGCAGCGACCGGCGAGCCCGTCCCCGCCTCGCCGACCGCGACGACGATTGCCGACAGCCCGCTCGGCGTTCGTGACACGAACCGCATCGTCGTCCCGACCTCCGCGCACGAAGTCCGCACGACCGCGAACGAGGACTACGACGAGGCGACCGTCGTGCGCGCCAACGCGGGCGCGCGCACGCCGACCGGCGAGCACGAGATGTTCGACGACGTGATGGTCGAGCCTCCGCCCGCCTCGCGCTTCAACCCGTGGGTCGTCATCGTGCCCGCCGCCGCGCTGCTCGTCGCCGTGCTCGGCATCTTCTACGTCGTCAACAGCAGCAACGGCGCGGCGGGTCAGCCGGACGCCAACGCGAACACCCCGCTCGCGGTTGATCCCAACGCCCAGCCCGCGCAGCCCGCCCGGCCCGCGACCGGCGCGAACGAGTCGAACATCACGAGCGCGCAGCCAGCGGCGGCTTCGCCCTCGCCGGCGAGCGGCGCGCTTCCGGGCGCGGACGCGAACGCGAACACGAAGCCCGCGCTCGTCGAACAGATCAAAGGCAACCACAACGACAACAAGCAGGGCGACGAGAACGACAACGCCTCGCCGGGCGCGAGCCCTTCGACGGATTCGAGCCCGCAGCACAGCCCGACTCCGCAGACGACACCCAAGCCCTCGCCGAAGCCGACCGTCCGCGACACAGGCGACGATCCGCCGCCGCCCTCGCCGCGCAAGACGGCGACGCCGCCGCCCACCCCGCCCGCGAACCGCGGCGCGGCGCAGCCTTCCGACGATCCGCCGCCGCCTTCGGCGTGATACGACAATGCAGCCCTTCTAACAATTCCCGCCGCGCGCCCCACGCTCGTCGCCAGCCGCGAGCGCCGCGCGCACGAGCCCGAACAGCCCCGCCGCGTCGTCGATCTCCAACTCGATCTCGACCGCGTAGCACGGCACGTCGAAGCGCAGCCCGCGCAGCTTCACGGCGTCCTTCTCCGTGGTCAACAACACGTCCGCGCCGGCGCGCCCCGCCTCGCGCGCGAGTCCGTCAACCTCGCTCTGCCTGTAGTCGTGATGATCCGCGAACGCGCGCGCGAATCGAATCTCGCAGCCGTCGCGCCGCAGGTTCTCGAAGAACGCGCGCGGGTTGCCGACGCCGCAGAACGCCGCGACCGCGCGCGGCGTTTGTGCGCCCGGTGACGCTCCGCTCAGCGCGCCGTCCACGACTTCGACCGCGGCGTCGCGCGTTGATTCGTCCTTCACGCTTTGCGCGACGGGTTTGACGCCGACGACGCGCGTGCGCGCCGCGAAGACGGGTCGCCCGCGTGCGAGGTGCGAGACGCGCGCACGCAGCGCGTCCAAGTCTTCCGCCAGCTCGGCGCGTGTGACGACGACGCAATCGGCGCGCGCGAGCTGCGCGACGGGCTCGCGCAAAAGCCCCGCGGGCAGCAGCCGCCCGCCGCCCCACGGATCGGTCGCGTCAACCGTCGCGACGTTCAGATCGCGCGCGAGCCTCAGGTGTTGGAAGCCGTCGTCGAGGACGAAGACTTCGCTCCCCAGATTCTCCAAAGCGAAGCGCGCCGCCGCCCCGCGATCCGCGTCGCAGACGACCGCCGCGCCGTGCGCGATCAAACGCTCCGCGAGCAGCAGCGGCTCGTCGCCCGCCGCGCGCGCGTCCGCGAGCACGCGCACGCCGTCGGAGACGACGACCCTGCGCCTCGCGTCCTCGCGCGCGTAGCCGCGCGTCAGCACACACACACGCCTCCCTTCGCGCGTCGCCACCTCGCGCGCGACCCACTCGACCAGCGGCGTCTTGCCCGTCCCGCCCGCCGTCAGATTCCCGACGCTCAAGACGGGCGCGCCGACGCGCTCGACGCGCAACGCGCCGCTACGGTAGAGCTCGAGCCGCGCCCGCACCGCCGCCCCGTAGGCGACGCTCAGCGGCGCGAGCGCGAATCTGGAAAGGGAAGACATCGGAGCAGAGGTCAACTAACAGAGGTCAGAGGTTAGAGGTTAGGGGTCAGTAATTCAAGCGCGTCGCCGCGGACTCTGACACTTAATGATCGCCTAATCTCCGGCGCATGACCTCTGATCTCTGACCTCCGACCTCCGCAGCAGTGGCGTGAGCAGCTCGACTGTGCGCGCGGTCGCGCCGCGGTTCTCGTTGAGGACGGCGAGCGCGTTCGCGCCGAGTTGTCGTCTGCGTTCGCCGTCGCGCAGCAACTCGCGGAACGTGCGCGCGAGTTCGGCGATCGCGTTGTCTTCGTCGAGCGCGGGGAGCTGGACGACCGCGTCGCGCGCGCGGAGGCGGCGCATGATCTCCGTGAAGTTGAACGTGTGCGCGCCCGTGACGATGGCGCGCGACGCGGCGGCGGGTTCGAGCACGTTGTGACCGCCCGTCGCCGCGACGCTCCCGCCGACGAAGACGACCTCGGCGAGCGGGTAGGCGGCGCGCAACTCGCCCACGGTGTCGAGCAGGATCGCGTCGGCGCGCGCGTCCGACGCGGAAGGGGCTGCGCTGCGGCGCGCCCAAGCGAGATCGGAGGAGTCGAGCAGCGCGGCGACCTCCGCGAAGCGTTCGGGGTGACGCGGCGCGACGAGCAGTCGCGGGAGCGCTCCATTGTCGGCGGCGGCGCGCGTGAGCAACTGTCTGAACGCTTCGACAATGATGCGCTCTTCGGGCGCGTGCGTGCTCGCGGCGAGGACGAGCGGCCGGCGCCCGTCGAGGGCGAAGCGCGCGCGTAGCCCGTCGGTCGCGGCGCGCGAGGTCGTGTCGTCGTCGGCGTCGAACTTGACGTTGCCGGAGACGGCGACGCGCGTCGGCGCGAGACCGAGCGCTCGCACGCGAGCCGCGTCGTCTTCCGTCTGCATGACGGCGAGCGAGAGCAGGCGGACGACGCGGCGCGTGAAGCCGCCGATCAGTTTGTAGCGGCGGAAGGATTTTTCCGAGAGCCGGCCGTTGACGACGGCGACGGCGACGCCGCGCGCGTGGCACTCGCGTAGAAAGCGGAACCAAATCTCCGTCTCCATCAGCAGCACGACGCGCGGTCGCACGCGGTCGAGCGCGCGGCGCACGCTCCAAGCCCAGTCGAATGGGAAGTAGAAGACGGAGGCGGCGAGATCGCGGAAGGCTTCGCGCGCGACGCGCTGACCCGTGAGCGTCGTCGTGGAGACGACGAGCGCGTGCGTCGGGAATCGCGCGGCGAGCGCGCGCGCCAGCGGGCGCGCGGCTTGCGCCTCGCCGACCGAGACGCAGTGCAGCCAGATGACGGGTCGTCCGCCCGCCTGGAAGTCTTTGATCGCGCCCGCACGCTCGCGCAGCCCGGCGACGTACTTGCCGTGCCGCAGCGCGTCCCAAGCGAACGCAGGGAGCATCGCGAGGACGGCGAGTGTGAGAAGGATGCTGTAAAGGAGAAACATCAGTGATGAGTGATGAGTGACGGGTGATGAGCCGGAAGTTGTTTACTCGTTACTCATCACTCATGACTCATGACTTACTTGACGCGCTCCATGTAGCGACCTTCGGACGGATCGACGCGGATGCGGTCGCCCTCGTTGATGAAGGGCGGGACCTGTATGGTCGCGCCGTTTTCGAGCTTGGCGGGCTTGTTGACGTTCGAGACGGTCGCGCCCTTGAGCGACGGCTCGGTCTCGACGACCGTCAGTTCGAGCGACGCGGGGAGATCGATGCCGATGGGCTGACCCTCGTAGAACTCCGCCTGAATGCGGAGCCCCGGCGTGAGCCACTGTGCGGCGTCGCCGAGGTCTTCCTCGCTGAAGGCGGTCTGCTCGTAGTTCTCCGTGTTCATGAAGTGGTGCTGCGAGCCGTCGGAGTAGAGGTACTCCATCTCGTGCTGTTCGAGCACGGCGCGATCAACCGTGTCGGCGGAGCGGAAACGGTGCTCGAAGGATGCGCCGGTCTTCAGATTCCTCAGCTTCGTCTGCACCATCGCGCGCAGGTTGCCGGGCGTGTGGTGGCGGAAGTCCACGACCTTACAGAGG
>JAIVGV010000248.1 GCA_020201365.1 Acidobacteriota bacterium | reverse complement strand
CCGTGATGTGAACCCTTATGCCTTCCACGTCTCGGTTCGGCAGATTCCCGATGATCTTGTGCGTACCGCCGGGAGCGGAGCGCACGTTCAAGCCCTTCGGGTCACGATCAACGACGTAAGCCTTAACGTCGCAGTTCGTGATCCCCTGACTGTCCGCATGCTGCTGCGGGCGGGCGGGTGCGGCTCCTGACGCGGCGAGAAGCGTCAAGCCGGCGCAGAGGCTCAGGGCCATCGGCAGGGTTGCGGATCGCACGGCAGTCTCCTTTCCGACGGCGCTCAGCCCCGACGCTTACCCTCTCTCCCGACGAAGACGAGGTGCGTGACCGTGTCCCAGGCGTTGTTAATGCCGACGAAGAGTAGCAGCAGCGCCGCGGCGGCGACGAGGAAGAGGCTTGCGCGCGCGCTGAGGCGAGCCGCGAATGCCGAGCCCGCCAGCGTCGCGTAGGCGGCGAGCGGGAGCATGACGTAAAAGACCCAGTCGTAGAGGACGGGTTGATAAAGGGTCTGCGCCCTCATGCGCCGCGCCACGACGACTGAATACGCTATCCCGCCCAGACCCACTAAGCCGCAGACGATTGCGACGACGCCGACGCCTTGCCACGGGGCGCTCAAGACGGCTGACAGCAGCAGCACGACGCCGAAGTTAACGACGCTCGGCGTCGAAAACGCTTCGCCCGCCTGTGCCTCGCCGCCCGTGACGGGTCTTCCAGAGATGAGTGTCAGGACGACGAACTGCAACCCGATCAGCGCGCCCGCCGACGAGCCGACGATGACGTAGAAGTTCTCCCACCCGTCGAGTGGTGTCATAGTCACCAAACACTCTTCTCGCTCATGCAGTCGTTGCCGGAGCAAGATACTGTTCGTCGCTGACCTTTCCCATCCACTCGACGACCTTGCCCGGCGCGACCTTCGCGGCGTGTGCCGCGTCGTGGCCCGTCCCCATCACGTCCGAGAGCGTGAGGAGCGACGGCAGGAGCGCGTCGGTCGACTCGATTAGCGTTGCGTCCGGGACGTTCTCGACCCGAACGTCGCCCGCTCCGTGCATGACGGTTGCGCGCATGACGATTTAACCCCCCTTCTCGTGGACGACTGTTCAGCGCCCCACAGTCCGTTGCAAAGCCTCCGGGTAGCGCGCGCCCTGCACGTCGATCCGCGACGCGGCTTCGTCCATCTCGCGCAGGTCTGCGGGCGTCAGCTCGACGGAAGCCGCGCCGATGTTCTCTTCGAGGCGTTCGAGCTTCGTCGTTCCGGGGATCGGCACGATCCAACTCTTTTGTGCGAGCAGCCAGGCGAGCGCGATCTGCGCGGGCGTCGCGTTCTTCTTCTCGGCGATGGAGCGGAGCAGCTCGACGAGCGCCAGATTCGCCTTGCGCGCCTCGGGCGTGAAGCGCGGGACGATGTTGCGGAAGTCGTTGCTGTCGAACTTCGTGTTCTCGTCTATCTTCCCGGCGAGGAAGCCACGCCCGAGCGGGCTGAAGGGCACGAAGCCGACGCCGAGCTCTTCGAGCGCCGGAAACGTCTCCCGTTCGGGCTCTCTCCACCACAGCGAGTATTCGCTCTGGAGCGCGGCGACGGGCTGGACGGCGTGCGCACGTCTGATCGTCTGCGCGCCCGCCTCGGAGAGACCGAAGTGTCTCACCTTGCCCTCCTGTATCAACTCCTTGACCGCCCCCGCCACGTCTTCGATCGGCACCTCCGGGTCAACGCGGTGCTGGTAGAGCAGATCGATCACGTCCGTCTTCAGCCGCTTGAGCGACGCTTCGGCGACCGCACGGATGTGCTCCGGTCGGCTGTCCATGCCCGCCTGCTTCCCGTCCGCGCCGAGCTTGAACCCGAACTTGGTGGCGATCACGACCCCGTCGCGGACAGGGGCGAGGGCTTCGCCCAACAACTCTTCGTTCGCGAACGGTCCGTAAACTTCCGCCGTGTCGAAGAAGGTGACG
>JAIVGV010000372.1 GCA_020201365.1 Acidobacteriota bacterium | reverse complement strand
CCCTTGATCATCTTCCAGAGGACGCGGTTGAACGCGGCGTCGTCAACCCGGTCGGGCGCGCTCAGGTCGAAAGCCTTCGACTCCTCCGCGCCCGCGCCCTTCGGCGGGTTCAACTCGTCGAGCGACTGCGCGGGCTTGATTGCGGTGTAAGGCGTGAGGTCGGGCGTCGCCGCGAAAACGTCCGCGAGCGGGCGGCTGAAGTAGTCGAACTGCGAGAGCCTGCCCATGCCGAGCATGTCTTCGATGGCGGCGAGCACGTCGGTCGTGTTGGCGAAGCGGCTGACGGTGCCGGGGCGCTTGTAGGCGGAGACGACGAGCAGCGGCGAGCGGTGCGAGTCGAAGTGATCGGGTCCGGCCTGCGCGTCGTCTTCGAGGACGAAGACGACGGTGTCTTTCCAGAAAGGCGAATGAGAGAGCGCCTCGACGATCCGACCGAGCGCGAGATCGTTGTCAGCCATGCAGGCGCGCGGGGTGCACAAGCCGGGCAGCGCGCCCGCCGTGTGATCCGCGGGCAGGTGCATGATCTCTAGTTGCGGCATCTCGCCGCGGCGCGTCTTGAGAACAACTACCTGGACGCCCTGCTCGCGCCAGCCGCCGAGACTGACGATCAGTTTCTCGCCGCCGGGCGCGGGCAGCATGGCGAGCGGCAGGCTGCCGAGCGTGATGGGGTCGCCCGTCGGGTCGAGGCGCAGCCCCGTGGGGAGGCGCTTCGGCTCAGAGTCCTGTGCGCGCGCGGGAGAGGTGAGGTTCGCCGTCAGGAGCAGCAGCGCGACGAGCCACAGCTTGAGTGTCCTGGACATCTTCTGCTTTTACCTCTGCGAGCTAGGTCTGCGCCTTCCTCAGCAGCGCGATCTGTCCGGTGTGATAGACGTTGTGCTGGAGGACGCCGAAGAGCATGAAGCCCACGGAGTAGTCTTTGCCGACGACTTTCTCTTGCAGCCGCGAATCCGGCAAGGCGGCGACGGCTCGCAACAACCTTTCCTGCGCGCCGTTCACTTTCGCCAGCGCGCGCTCCCAAGCCTCTTGGGTCGTCTCTGCGACGGGGGGCCAGTCGCCCTCTTCGGGCACGTCTGCCGGGTGCCCTTCGAGACGGCGCACGCAGAGATCGTCCCACGCCGCGATGTGGAGCACGATCTCCCACACGCTGTGCGCGCCGCGCAGGGGGCGCGCGCCAGCTTCGCGGGCGGAAGTCTCGGCGAGAGCTTCGAACAGAGACGGGCCGTGCCAAGCGCCGCCCTCGTGGGCTTTTCTTAGTTGCCCCGCCAACTCGGCTACTACTTGCATCGCTTGTCGTCTCCGGTCTCGCCGACGATCAACTCCAGCAAGTCTTCGCGCACCGCGAAGCCGTGCCGCAGGTACAGCGTGCGACTGCGCTCGGTGGGCCAGAGGATGACAGCGTGCACGCCGCTCGCCCGACACCAGTCGAGCGCAGCCGTGAGCAGCCGCGAGCCAGTGCCGCCGCCGCGCTCGCCTTCGCGGACGTAGAAGTTCGTGACGTAGGCGTGGCGTTCGGGCTCGACCGACGGGTTCGGGATTTTTTCGACGAGCTGCGCCCAGAGGTTGCCGACCAACTCGCCGTCCCGCTTCGCCACCCAACAGCGCCAAGCGACACCCTCGCGCAGCCGCTCCCCCATCCAGCGTCGGCAACGCGCGACGAACTCCGGCTCGCCCTCGCCCGCCGCGCCGCGCCCCGCGCGAAAATCATAACGAAGCCGCGCAAGCGCGTGCGCGTCCGACGCGACGGCGAGCCGGACGTTTACCGTCGCCGCGCCGCCGCCCTTCGAGTCTTCGGCCATGAGCGAAATACTGACGGCGGGGCGGCAACGAACGCAAGGCAAGAGTGGCGCTCCCACTCGCTCGATAGAGCTACGGCGACGTATCGGCGCGGCAAACGGACATCTCCTTGTGCAGCCGCCAGGTCTTCCCGCCGTCCGCGGAGACGACGCGCCGCCAGCGGAAGGAGTTGCTTTCAATCTCCGAGAAGATCCAACGCATCGGCGAGCCGTCGGGGTCGTGACCTTCGAGCACGATCTCGTCGCCGACCTGGCGCGCGACGAATGTTAGCAAGTCGCCGTGCTGCGGGCTAACGTAAACGACGCGCCAGGCGTTCATCGCCGGATCGTAGAAGCGGATGGTCGTGCCGTAGTCGCTCTCGACCGCGCTCGGCTTGTCGCGCTTTGAGCGGCGCGGGACGATCCACACGTCTTGAATCGCGCGCCCTTCGAGCACCCAGCCGAAGTGCCACTCCGCCTGCTCCGTCTGCCGCGTGCCGTCCGCGCTGTGGACGGTGAAGTCAACGTCCCAGTCGCCGACGAACTGCCCGAAGAGCATCATCTCGTCGGCGCGATCCGCGGCAGCCCCGGCGGCGACGAGGCCGCGCGGGCGCGCGCTCGATTCGGCATTCGCCTGCGGGGCGTCAGCCATCGCCGGATTCCCCCATTCGTAACTTCATGATTGATCAGATGAGCCGCGCCCGCTTGCACTTTCTTGCGCGTTTGGGAGGTGAGTAGAGGTGTTACGCGGATGACAGATTCACGTCTCGGTCGCTGTAAACCCTCAGATATTTTTCTAAACGCCTTCACATTTTTACTAAACGGAGGGCTGGGGAAGATTCCGGGCAGACTCGTGCGCGCGGATGCCGGCGCGTGTTTTCGTTAGCCGAGGGCGGGGGTGAGATTTTTTATCAGCGTGAGCAGCTCGTCAACGTCAACCGGCTTCGCGACGTGAGCCGAGAAGCCCGCGTTGAACGCCCGCTCGCGATCCTCCTCCATCGCGTAGCCTGAGATGGCGATGGCGGCGACGTCCGCCATCCCCGGCAGGCTGCGCGCACGCGCGAGCAGCTCGTAGCCGTCCATCCCCGGCATGCCGATGTCAAAGATGAGCACGTCGGGTCGCTCTTCGGGGATCGATCTCAGAGCCTCCTCGCCCGACCCGGCGGTGACGACTTGGCAGCCCCTCTGGGCGAACACCGTGCGCAGCATGTCGAGCGTGTCGTCGGAATCGTCCACGATCATGATCCGCCGGTTCGTGAAGTCGGACGCGGCAGACGCCTCGACCCCGCCGGCGTCGGTCTCGGAGGCGACGCGCGTCAGCCGGAGCGTGAAGCGAGCGCCGCGACCGACGCCTTCCGACTCAGCCTCGACCCGCCCGCCGTGCAGCTTCGTGAGCGCGTCAACGATGGCGAGCCCGAGCCCGAGCCCGCCGTGGCGTCGCGTGGTCGAGCCGTCCTGCTGCCGGAAGCGGTCGAAGACGTAGGGCAGAAACTCCGTGGCGATGCCGACGCCCGAGTCCTCGACGACGACGCGCGCCTCCGTCTCGGCGCCCGCGGTCGAGACTTTGACGCGGCACTGAGGCTCGCTGAACTTGATGGCGTTCGAGAGCAGGTTCCAGACGATCTGCTGCAAGCGCACCGGCTCGCCCCTGACCGTGAGCGGGGCGCGTGAGAGCGACACGTCGAGTTCGACGCCGCGCGCCGCCGCCGCGCCGCGCACGGTCTCGACCGCCGAGGTGACCGCCGCGTTCAGATCGCAGGGCACGGGCTCGAAGGAGAGCTTGCCCGTGGCGATGCGCGAGATGTCGAGGAGATCGTCAATGAGGCGCGACTGCAGCAGCGCGTTGCGCTCGATGGTGTCGAGCGCCTGCGCGGCGAGCGGGCTCGCGGGCTCCTCGGCGCGCAGCAGCCTGATCCAGCCGATGATCGGCGTGAGCGGCGTGCGCAGCTCGTGCGAGAGCGTGGCGAGGAACGTGTCCTTGACGCGGTTCGCCTCCGCCAGCTCCTCGTTGAGCCGCGTCAGCTCGGCGGTGCGCTCCTCGACGCGCCGCTCGAGCTCGCGGTTGAGCCGCTCGAGGTTCGCGCGCGCGCGCTGCTCGGCGAGCATCAGACGCCGGTGCTCGACGCCGCGGCGGATCGTGTGCTTCATCTCGTCGATGTCGCAGGGCTTGATCAGGTAGTCGTAAGCGCCCTGCTGGAGCGCGGCTATCGCCGACTCGACCGAGGCGAAGCCGGTGAGCACGACGGAGATGGTGAGCGGGGCGCGGCGGCGAAGCTCGGCGAGCACGGAGAGGCCGTCGCCGCCCTCCATGTGCAGATCGGTGAGGACGAGATCGAACTCGGACTCTTCGAGCAGCGCGACCGCTTCGCCGCCGCTCGCCGCGGTCGCCACGTCGTAGCCCTCGGCTTCGAGGATCGCGGCGGTCGTGATGCGCAGGCTCTCCTCGTCGTCAACGACGAGCAGGCGCGCGCCGTGCGCCGTCGGCGCGACGGTCTGCATCTCCGGCTCTTGGACGTTCGCGTGAGCCATGACTTAGGAAAGGGCGCGGGCGTCCTTGTCTTCGCCGCCCTCTTCGAGCTTCGGCGAATCTACGAGCAGGATGATCTGGAAGGTCGTGCCGCGCCCCTTCTCGCTCGTCACCTCGATGCGCCCGCCGTGCTGGCGGACGATGTCGTGCGTCACCCACAGCCCCAAGCCCGTCCCCTTCTTCCGCGTCGAGTAGAAGGGCTCGAAGATGTGCGCCATCTCCTCGGCGCCGATGCCGACGCCCGTGTCGCTGATCTGCACGACGACGGAGGGCTGGATCGCCTGCTCGTAGCGCGCGGTCGAGACGCGGATTTCGCCGCCGCCGCGGATGGCTTGCTGCGCGTTGAGGATCAGGTTGAGGAAGACCTGCCGGAGCTGATCGGCGCGCGCGCGCACGCGCGGCAGGCGCGGGTCTAACTCGCGCACGCTGCGCACGCCCGACTGCTTCAACTTCTTCTCGACGAGCACGAGCGTCTCTTCGAGCAACTGGTTGGCGTCCACCCACTCGACCTCGCCGGAGCGGCGCGCGAAGCCGAGCATCTGCCGGATGATGTGCGAGACGCGCTCGGTCTCCTTGCGCGCGATCTCCAAAAACCGCGCGTTCTTCTCCGCCTCGCGCGTCGTCTCCATCAGGTAGAGCGAGTTCTTGATCGCCTCGAGCGGGTTGTTGACCTCGTGCGCGATGGACGCGGCGAGGCGACCGACCGCCGCCAGCTTCTCCGACTCGAAGAGCTGCTGCTCGACGCGCCGCCTCTCCAGCTCGCGTATCTCCGTCAGGTCGTGCAGCACGGAGACGACGGCCGTCACCTGCCCCTTCGCGTCCAAGACCTCGCCCGCCGTGATCTCCATCGGCAGCCCGCGCCCCGTCTCGGGATCGATCAGCTCGATCTCCGCCTGCCGGTCGGTCTCCGACGCGGAGGCGAGCGCGGAGATGAACGAGGTGAGCTTGACGGAGTTGGCGCGCACGGCGGTCGCCGCGCCCGCCGTCGGGGCTTCGTCCTGCTGGAAGAGCAGCTCGGCGCGGCGGTTGAAGAGGATGAAGTTGCCGCTCGCGTCGCAGACGACGACCGGGTGACCGACGTTCTCGATGATCAGATCGAGGCGGTCGCGCTCGCGCCGCGCCTCGGCTTCCGCCTGCTGGAGCTTCTGGAAGTTGCGCGCCAGCTCCTCGTTCGCCTCGCGCAGGTCGGTCACGTCGCGGAAGATCGAGACGAGCCCGAGGCGCTCGCCGCGCGCGTTCAGGGCGGGCGTGGAGATGACCTCGAAGTGGATGTCCGAGCCCTCTATCGGGTCGACGAGCGTGATGTCGCGCTGCACGACCGCGGACGACGAGACGGCGGCGCTCGACAGGTAGGCGGAGAAGAGCAGGTCGTTCATCTTCAGCGCGCGCCGCTTGCCCTCGCCCGCGTCGTTCGAGCCGCTGAACAGCTCTTCGGCGCGCCGGTTCTGCAACAGGATTTCGTTGTCGAGGTTGGTGAGCACGATCGGGTCGGCGACCGACTTCATGATCGACTCGACCCACTGCCGCTCGCGCTGCAACTTCTCGACGCTCGCCCTGAGCCGCTCGTGCTGGATGCCGTGCGAGAGGATCAAGCCGAAACGTTCGGAGAGCCGCACGAGGAACCTGTGGGCGAAGGCGTCAACCGCCTCGGCGCGCGCGCCGACGTAGAGCACGCCGAGGCAGGAGGAGCGCTCGAGCCCGAGCGAGCTGTCGGCGAAGCCCGGCTTGAGCGCCAGCTCCCACGCGCGCTTGGGCGAAGCCTCCTGCAAGCCGAAGAGCGGCAGCGCCAGCACGTCCTGCCCCCAGCCCATCCCGCCGAGGAGCGCGCACGAGGCTTCGTCGTCCCGCAGGGAGACCCAGACGGGCCTGCCTTCGTGCACCACCGCCACGCACGCCGCGCCCGAATCGAGCGGCATCACGCGCGCCGGGTCGCCGCCCTCGGCGAAGCCCGCCGTCGCGCGCACGCGCAAGGTCGCGCTGCGCTCGTCCACCATCGCGATGGCGGACTGCGGATAGCCGAGCCCCGAGACGACCGCCTCCGCCGCGAGCAGCAGCCGCTCGTGCAGGCGCGGCGTCGCCAGCATCTGCGTCGTCGTCTCCAAGAAGAAGTCGTACTGGCGCAGGCGCTCGTCGAGCGCCTCTTCCTCCGACGGGGGCGGCAGGTGCGTCGGCGTGAGTTGTGACGGGACGTTCGCCATGACAGACGGCAGACGGGCGGACTAGGAACGGTCGGCGGGCGGCGCGGCGGGCGCGTTCGCGGCGCGTGTGCGCCCGAACCGCGCGCCCGAACCGCGGACGCACCGCCCCGACTTCAGACGCGGTCGAGATCGGTGGTCGCGCGGCGTCGCGGCGTCGTCTCTTCCTCGAACGTATCAGCCGCGCCGGGCGTCAGCGCCGGGCGCGAGACGGCTGGAGTCAGACCGACCGCCTCGGCGTACTTCAAGTAGGTGTCGATGGAGGCGACGACGACGCGCGCCTCAATCGTGATCAGATCGATGCCGACGAGCGAGATGCGCACCCACGCGTCGATGACGATGCCCTTGTCGAGCACGCGATCCAGCACGTCGATGAGACTGGTTCCGCCTGGCGCTCTTTCAACAGCCATGTGCTTTGAGTCCTCTCTCCGCAGTTAAGATCGACCAAACAGGACGCGCGGGCGTCCGGCGGCGCGAGCCCGGAGCGCGCCCCC
>JAIVGV010000247.1 GCA_020201365.1 Acidobacteriota bacterium | reverse complement strand
ACGTCGCGTAGGTCGAGAACTTGTAGCCCCGCCGCCAGTCGAACTTCTCGACGCCGCGCATGAGACCGATGTTGCCCTCCTGAATCAGATCGAGGAAAGGCAGACCGCGGTTGACGTACTTCTTCGCAATCGAGACGACGAGGCGCAGGTTCGCCTCCGTCATCTCGCTCTTCGCCTCGATGGTCTGCGCGACGCCGCGCGAGATCGCCTTGTGCGAGCGCTTGATCTGCGCGACCGTGAGGAAGTCCTCCTCCTCGATCTTCCTCAGACGGCGCTTCGCCGCGGCGATCTGGCGCTTCCACTCCTTCGCGTCCTCGGGCTTCACGCGCTTGCGCGCGAGCCGCTCGTTCAAACGCTCGACCTCGCGCTCGACGGAGCGAATCTCCTTATGCGCGGCGGCGATTGCGTTGATCAGCCGGTGGCGCGCGCCCTCCGTCAGGTTCAGCTTCTTGATCTCGCGCGCGATCTCCAGGCGCACAGCCGCGACCTTGCGGTGCAGGCGCATGACCTTCTTCGTCGCGCGCCCGCGCGTCTCGCGCTCGGCGTCGCGCATCTTCTCCGCTTCCTTCAGCCCATGCTTGAAGATTTTTTCGACGTGCGCGATGTGTTCGAGCGTCGAGCGCAGGTACTCCTCGCCGCGATCCTCCAGCTCGATCATGTCGATCTGATCGCCGAAGGAGACGACCTCGCGGATCGCGAGCGCGCCCGCCTCGAGCTCCGCGCCGATCTTCAAAAGCTCCTTGATCGCGATGGGCGAACGCGCAAGCGCGCGGTTGGCGCGCACCTGCCCCGCCTCGATGCGCTTGGCGAGCACGACCTCCTGCTCGCGCGTCAGGAGCGGCACGCGCCCCATCTGGCGCAGGTAAAGCCGGACGGGATCGCTCGCCTTGTCGTCCTCACCGGCGGACAGATCGAGCTCCGGCTCGCCCTCGTGCGAGCCCTCTTCGTCGTCGTGGTGCGCGGCGTCGGCGGGCTCGGCGATGAGACCGTGGTGGTCGTTTTCGGAGAGACCGCCGAGCTTCTGCAGCACGTCCTCGATCTTGTCGGTCGAGATCGCCTGCGCCGCCTGCTCGTCGCCCAGTTCGTCGTAAGACAGAAATTCGCCGCCGCCCAGGACGGGCGGTCGGATCGCCCCCTCGTTCAAATCCTTCTCAGTCATGCTCATTCACGAAAACCTTTCCGCTCGTGATACGACTCACAGCCCCGCCAAGTTGCCCTTCGTTGCGAAAAACTGCCGGACGGATTTTTCGCCGCTCCGCCCGGCAGGCTTACCTACTCAGTTTCGACTTCCGACGCTTGCCACTTACCTCACCCCGCGCACTTCGGCGTCAGTCCGCAGGTTGTTCGTCACCGAGAACGCGCCCGGCACGGTGCGCGCCGCGATGTAAGCCAGATTCCTGTCGCCCTCGTTCGCCACGACGCCTTCGAGCGTCAGGTGCCCGCGATCCACGACGATGTGGATCGAAGGGTTCGCGCCCATCGCGTAGCGGAAGAGCCCGCCCGTGTTGAAGATCGTGCGGTAGGCGCTCGCGCGGATCGAGTCGTCGAACGAAGAGAGCGGCAGCACCTCGATCTTATTGACCACGCGCGCCACACCCGCGACGCGTTTGACGTTGTATTCGGCGTCCGACTTCGTCGTCGGTCGCACGACCTGCCCGTAGAGCGTCACCGTGCCGTCATTAGCGACGCTGTACTCGATATTGTCGAAGACGCCGTAGTACGGCAGCATCAGGATCGCGTGCCGGATGCTCTTCGACGCCGGCTGCCCCGACCTCGCTTCGGGAATGGCTGACGCGGGCTCTTAAAGGACTCATGCGGCGGATTAGTGTACGGAAAACTGAAAACCGAGGTTTCAAGCACAGGCTTTCAAAACTCCCGACCCCACGCCAGCCGTTCCGCGGCTTACCTGATGCCCTTCTCGGCGAGCGCGGCGGTAATCGCCGCCTTGAGCCCTTCGTAGGTGCGGTCGTTGACGGGTCGCCCGTTGACGAACAGGCTGGGCGTGGCGTTGACGCCGACCCGCGCCCCCTCGTTGGCGTCGTCCTGAACTTTCTTGGCGTACTGCCCCGAATCGAGCATCGCGTCGAACTTGGCGCGGTCGAGCCCGACCTGGCTCGCGTACTCTTTGAGCTTCGGCACGTCGAGCGCGCTCTGGTTGGCGAACAGGAGCTGAGCGTACTCCCAGTATTTACCCAGAGAGCGCGCAGCCTCCGCCGCCTCCGCGGCTTTGCGCGCGTTGGCGTGCTGCCGGAGCGGGTAGTCGCGCACGACGAGGCGGACGCGCCCGTCGAATTCCGACATGATCTGTTCGAGGACGGGCTGCTCGGCGGCGCAACTCGGGCACTGGAAGTCTGTGAACTCGACGATGGTGACGGGCGCGTTCGCCGCGCCGCGCGCGGGCTGATCGTCCGTGCCGATCTGATAGACGGGCGCGGTTGGCTCGCGCAGGAAGGTCTGGATCGCCGCGCCGCTGCGCAACTGCTCGGCGAAGGCTGAGAGGAGCGTCGCTTGCGCGTTCTCCTGCAGGTACTGGACGATCTGCGCTTTGACGGTCGGGAAGTCGCCGGTGATGCGCTCCTTGTTCTGATTATAGAATGCCTGCGCATCCGTTTCGGAGATGGGTCTCACCTTGGCGGCTTCGGCGTCGAGCACCGCCTGCGGCGTCACGCCCCGCTTCTTCGCCTCGGCGTCGAGCAGCACGTCGTTGATGCGCCGGTCGAGCTCGCGCTGACGCAACTGGTAGATCTGCTGCTGCACGTTGAAGACGAGCGGCTTGAGCGAGTCCTCGACCATCGCGGAGGTGACGGGCGCGCCGTTGACGTGGGCGAAGACGCGCGCACGCTCTGCGGCGCCCGCGGGCGGCGTCGCCGCGGCGACGTTTCTCGTCACCTGTCCAGTCGCGCGCAAGCCGTCGGCGAACTTCTGCGCCGCGTCTTGCTGTCGCTGCTCGCTCAGGTACTGGACGATCTGATTTTTAAGATCGTCGCTCCACCCGCTCTGAATCCGCGCCTTGTTCTGCTCGTAGAAGGCGCGCGCCTCGGCTTCGGTCGGCTCCGGCGTCCTGGCGACGACCTCCTCGTTGAGGAGCTGCTCGGTCGTCTTGCCGCGCTTCTTCGCCTCCGCTTCGAGCAACAAGCTGCTGATCTGCAAATCCAGTTCACGCTTGCGCGCTTCGGTCACCTGCTGTTCGAGCTGCTGGATGTCGCTCTTGATCGCCGCGTCAACCTCCTGCAACGTGATGCGCACGCCGTTGACGACGGCGAGCACGCCGGGCGGGGTCTCCGCCTCGCAGCCGCAGTCGTCAGCCTTCGCCGCTCCGGACGGGGGGCGCGCGGGAATCGCCGCCGGCTTCGCCGTGCCCGTCGGTTGCTGTGTGGTCGTCGCGGGTTTCGGAGCGGGGCGTGTGGCGGCGGGGCGCGCGGGGGCGGGGCGGCGCTGGGAGAGAGCGCGCGGCGCGGCGCACACTGACAGTGTGAGGGAAACTACGAGCGCGAACTTTCGCATGAATCCTCCGGGCGGGAAAAAGGGCTCACAAGAGACCCGCCATTCTACCAAGCGCGGCACGTTTTGCCACGCGGCGCGGGCTCGGTCTTAGAG
>JAIVGV010000564.1 GCA_020201365.1 Acidobacteriota bacterium | reverse complement strand
GAATAGTGTCGTGATGAGCCCCGTCGTCAAGGCGAGCTGCACGTCCATCAGGATCGCAACCAGCAGCGTCGCCGAGGCGAAGGGGATGGCGAGCGCGAGGATCATCTCGTCGTTCCACGGCGAGCCGCGGAACATCGCGAAGTTCTCGACGACCACCACGCCGACGCGCATGAGGATCGTCTCGACGACAATCGCCGACGCCACGAGCGTGAACGCGCGACCGCGCGAGAGCGCCAGCCCCGACGACGTGAGACTGCGGTGCTCGATGAACTTCCACGCGCCCCAGTAGAGCGCGGCGACGAGGAAGAACAGCCCGACGAAGTGCTCCGGCAGCCGCTCGCGCCGGCTGTAACGCTTGATCGCCTCGAACTCCGCCAGCATCTTCGGCGTCACCGGCTCGCCGACGCGCGCCACGATCTGGTTGCGTCTGAGTTGGATCAACGCGGGCGGCGCGCCCGGGTTCTTCTCGCGCGCGTCTCGCGTCGCGGCGTCGTCTTCGATCTGGATGTCGGTCGGCGCGACGACGCTCGACGTGACGATCTCGCCCTCGCGGTAGTTCGCGGGCGTCTGCGAGCGCGCGCGCGCGACGAGCACGGTCGTGACGGCGGCGAGCGCGGCGAAGCCGAAGACGAACTGCGCCGTCGGGCTCAGCCAACGAGTCGCGCGCGCGATCCGCCCGACGACGGCGTTGCGCGCGTCCGTCATGCGCGACGTGAATTTCAGCCTGCGTCTGCGTGCGTTCATGAAGCTCTTAGCTCCGGAGGAGCGGCATGTTTCTAGCCCGCGTCTCCTTTAACATCACTCGAAGCTCCGAAGGAGCGACACGCTCGCCCCTGACGTGGCTTGGGAAGAAAAGGGTGATGGCACGGGTCACGGTAAACATATCGTCGCTACGGGACTCTCGCGGCAGCCCCGAAGCTCTCTTCGTCAACTTCGTCATGTGTCGCCGCCTCGGCGTCAATCTCCGTGCGCGCCGAGCCCTCGGGCTGCGCCCCGTTCTCGCGCTCTCCGGGTCGCGCCGTCAGATCGCGCGCGAGGAGAGAGCCGACGGCTTCGAGCATCGGTCGCAGGGTTTTCGGGGCGAGCGCGGAGACGGCGACACACTGGCGCGCGCTGGTCGCGCAGGTCTGACGCAGGATCGCGTCGAGCGTGTCGCGCCCCAGCAGGTCGGCCTTGTTGAAGACGACGAGGCGCGGGATCGAGTTGAGTTCGAGGTCGGCGAGAATCTTCTCGACCGATTCGAGCTGCTGCTCCCGGCGCGGGTTCGCCGCGTCAATCAGGTGGATGAGCACGTCGCTGTCGCCGATCTCTTCGAGCGTGGCGCGGAAGGCGGCGATGAGGTCGGGCGGCAGGTCGCGTATGAAGCCGACGGTGTCGTTTAAGATCACCTCCTGCTCGCGCGGCAGTCGCAGGCGGCGCGACGTGGGGTCGAGCGTGGCGAACATCCTTTGCTCCGCGAGGACGCTACTCGCGGTGAGCGCGTTCAGCAGCGTTGACTTGCCCGCGTTCGTGTAGCCGACGATGGAGATGACGGGAAGACCGCGGCGCGTGCGCTCCTTGCGGCGGAGCTGTCGGCGCTGGCGCAGCGTCTCGATCTCTTTTTCGAGTCGGCTGATGCGGTCGCGGACGCGGCGTCGGTCGGTTTCGAGCTTCGTCTCGCCGGGTCCGCGCCCGCCGATGCCGCCCGCGAGGCGCGAGAACGCCGAGTCCTGTCCCGCGACGAGTCGGGGGAGCATGTACTTCAACTGCGCGAGCTCGACCTGAATCTTGCCCTCGCTCGTCTCGGCGCGCTGCGCGAAGATGTCGAGGATGAGCTGCGCGCGGTCAACCACTTTGAGATCGGTCGCCTCGGAGACGGAGCGCACCTGCGCTGGACTAAGCTCGCGGTCAAAGATGATCAGATCGACGCCGAGGCGGAGGGCGCGCACGAGCAGCTCGTCGAGCTTGCCGCGGCCTAAGAC
>JAIVGV010000371.1 GCA_020201365.1 Acidobacteriota bacterium | reverse complement strand
CCCCTGGCCCCCCTCCCCTAACCCCTGCCTTTAGAATTCCCAACGCTCGTCGCGACCGGTCGCGCGCAGCTCTTCGACGAGTTTGAGCCGCGCCGCTTCGTCTTCGTCGGCGCAGACGGGCACGAGCGCCCACGCGACGCGCAGCGGCGCGCGCGCGCGGATCGTCCAGCAGAGCGACTGCGACGCGACCGCCTCGCCGTAGTCGCGCGAAGTCCGGCGCGGCTCGACGGTCGGCGGGGCGGCAATGTCGTCGAGCGGCGCGATCAAGAGTCGCGTCCCGCGCCGCTCATCGTACAACTCGGCGAAGTCTCCGCGCACGCGCGCCGCGATGCCGCGCCCGGCGTGGAAGAAGAAGCGGAAGGTGTGCGCGCCTGCGGCGCCGCGCCTCGAAGCGCGCGACACGGCGTCGCGCGCTTCGAGCGCGTCTGCGAGAAGGAAGAGGCGGCGGCGCTTGTCGAGCATCGCGGCGCGCCTGTGCGCGACGGGCTCGCGCAGGCGCGCGTAGCCGTAGTGCTCCGCCGCAACGGCGTCCCGCTCGCCGGTCGTCGTCCGCGTGAGCGAGCGCGGTCGCGCGTCGTCGCCGATGCGGAAAGGGGCGCGCTCGTCCGTTACGTTCTGCTCCGCGCCGTCAATCTCGACGGTCGAATGCCAGGCGGTCGAGCGGAATTCGTGGCGCGCGCGCAGGTCGGAGGTATAGACGTAGCTGCCGGGATCGCAGATGAAGTCCGAGCCGCAGGCGGAGACCTCGACGGAGAGCGCGTCGTTGTGCGCGTGCGAGCCGCGCCCGCGCAGGCCCGCGCCCGCGGCGGACATGAGCAGGTAGAGATCGCCTTCGCGCAGCACGTAAACGCCCGCGTGCTGGCGCGCGCTCGAAGCGGGCGCGTCGCGGCGCGCGGGCGCGGGCGGCAGGCTCGCGTAAGCCTCCAAGCCTTCCGCGCCGAGCAGCCACAGCAGCTCGAAGGGCGCGGCGTCTTCGACGCGGAGCAGGTGATCCCGGTCGAGCGCCGCGACGACGCCCGGCAGATAGGCGTGCCCGTCCGCCGCGCGCGGCGCGAGCGGGAGCAGGCGACTGTTGTCGGCGTCGCCCAGGAGCGGCGCACGCAGGGAAGGCTTCAGGTAGTCGCGCGCGTATTCGAGCATCTCGCGCGCGCGGTTCTCGAAACGCGGCGGCAGCTCGACGCCGTTCGCGCGGCAGAGCACGCGCGTGTAGTTGAACAGCTCCGCGGCGAAGCGGTGGTAGCCGGTCGAGGACTCGTAGTGCGCGCCGTCGGCGCGCACCTGCTTCTCCATCTCGCGCGCCATCTCGCCAACGCCGAACTCGCGCCACCCGCGCGCCGCTTCCAGCTCCGGCAGCAGAAGCCCAAGCCAGACGAGACCGACGACGTTCGACAGGTAATGGTTGCCCGTGGCGAGGTGCGAGAACTCGAGGTGGTTGCGGACGAACTCGCCGTGCTCGTCGAACGTGGCGAGCAGCGCCGTGAGTCTTTCTCCGTCGAGCTGAGGCGAGCGGAGGAAGAGGCGGAAGGCGGCGAGCAGGTTCACGGCGCGCAGCGCGACCTCCATCGCGCTCGCCCAGTTCGCGCCGCGCCCCGCGGGGTTCTGCGCGCGCCAGCCCCCAACGTCGGCGAAAAACTTTTCGGCGAGCCGCTCGTCCGAGGTCACCGCGTAAGCCTGACCGAGCGCGACGAGGTGGCCGAGTCGGTTCAGCTCCCACAGCACGCGCGCGTCAGAGCCGTCGCCGCGCGAAGAGAGATCAACGTCGGCGTGGAAGCCGTCAGACCAGCGCGCGCCGGAGAGCGGGTCGCGCAGCCAGTCCACGCGCGCGCCGAAGTCGAACTCGCCGCAGCCCAAGAGCGCCCAGCGGTTCTCTTCGACTACTCTGCGCGCGCGCTCGATCAGCCCTCCGGTCTCGCGCGGGAACTTCTCTCGCGCGAGCCGCGCGATCTCGGCGGGCGCGGCTTCGAGTCCCGGCGGAAACTTCGGCGCCGCGCGCGAGCGGAAGTGCGCGAGCAGTTGCGAAGGCTGAAGCGACGCGAACTCCGCGCGCAGACGCGGCGCGCCCGCCGCGAGAGTGCCGCGCCGCAGCCTCGCGCGCTCGCGCCACAGCGACGCGGCGACGCGGACTCGGCGCAGCGACTCGCGCGCGACGGCGAGCGCGCTCACGTCGCCGCGCAGTGCGGTCGGCTTCATGTCTGCTTTTCGAGGAGGGCGTTGAGTATCCGGTCGGCGGCTTGCCCGTCCCAGAGCGGGGGGGCGCTCTCGCGGCGCACGTCCAGAGAGGCGAAAGCCTCGCGCACGATCCTGTCGGCGTCCGTGCCGACGACGCGGTTCGTGCCGAGCTCGACCGTGATCGGCCGCTCGGTGTTTTCGCGCAGCGTCAGGCAGGGGATGTTGAGCGCGGTCGTCTCCTCTTGCAGCCCGCCGGAGTCGGTGAGCACGAGCCGCGCGCCGCTCATCAGCCGCAGGAAGTCGAGGTAGCCGAGCGGCTCTGTCAGACGCAGGCGCGGCTCGGCGGCGCGCACGTCGTCCGCCAAGCCGAACTCGTCGAGGCGCGCGCGCGTGCGCGGGTGGATGGGGAAGATCACCGGGAGACGTTCGCCGATCCGTTCGAGCGCGGCGAGGATGCGCGCGAGCGTGGCGCGCTCGTCCACGTTCGAGGGCCGGTGGAGCGTGACGACGGCGTAAGGCTCGCCCTTCACGCCGAGGTCTTCGCGCACGCGCGAGCGCGAGGCTCGCTCGAGTTGCGCGTAGAGCGAATCGATCATCACGTTGCCGACGAAGCGTATGCGCTCGGCGGGGATGCCTTCGGCGCGCAGGTTTTCGTCGGCGTCCGGCGAGGGCGTGAGTAGAAGATCGGCGATCTGATCCGTGAGCAGGCGGTTGATCTCTTCGGGCATCGTCCGGTCGCGGCTGCGAAGTCCCGCCTCGACGTGGGCGACTCGCGTGTTCAGCTTCGCGCAGACGAGCGCGCAGGCGACGGTCGAGTTCACGTCGCCGACGACGACGACCCAGTCGGGCTTGTGCTCCAGGACGACCGGCTCGAAGCGCTGCATGACGGCGGCGGTCTGCTGCGCGTGCGTGCCCGATCCGACGCCGAGGTGCACGTCCGGGCGGGGCAGTCCGAGGTCGCGGAAGAAGTCGTCGGACATGCGCGCGTCGTAGTGCTGCCCGGTGTGGACGAGCAGCGGCGCGAACTCGCGCCCGCGGCGGCGCATCGCCTCGGCAATCGGCGCGACCTTCATGAAGTTCGGTCGCGCCCCGACGACGTTGATGACTTTGAGCACTATTCGTCAGCCCTGCTGCGGTGGCGCACGGCGACGATCCGCACGAGACGCGCGGCGTCGTCAACCTCGTAGAGCACGCGCCAATCGCCGACGCGCACGCGCCACGTGCCTGCGCGGTTAATCAGCTTGCGGCAGCCGGGAGGTCTGGGGTCGAGAGTTAGCGCGTCTATCGCGGCGGCGACGCGGCTGAGCACCGTGCGGTCGAGCTTGTCGAGATCACGCTCGGCGGAGCGCGAGACTGTGATCGAGTAACGCTCAGCCGTCAAGCTTGCCCTCGCTCCGCAGCCTCTCTTTGATCGCCTCCCAACTCTCCGCCGGCTCGCCCGCGCGCTCGTCGGCGAGCATGTTGTCGTAGATGTCTTCCCACAGCTCGCCCCACTCTCTCAGATCGAGTTGAACCGCGATCCTCTGACCGTCGCTATCCGTGACGAACTGAACGCCTTTGATCGTCATCGCGCGCGCCCGCCTTTCTTCACAGCCGGATTATACGCGCGCAAGACGTGCGGCGCAGGTCGCCGCCGAGGGCGTTGCGCGTGTCAACGACGAGCTTGGAGAGCTGGCAGATTTTGGCGTAATCGATCTGCGTGTGATCGGTGACGATGACGACGCAGTCCGCCGACTTGAGCTCGTCGTCCGTGAGCGCGACCGACTGCAAGGGCGCGCCGCCGCCTTCGGTGTGCGCCTCGTCGAAGCGCACTTCCGCGATGAACGGGTCGTGGTAGCGCACGTCCGCGCCCTTCGCGCGCAGGCGATCAATGATCGAGAGCGCGGGGCTTTCGCGCACGTCGTTGATGTCTTTCTTGTAGGCGACGCCGAGCAGGAGCACGCGCGAGCCGTTCATGCTCTTGCGCGCGTCGTTCAAGCCGTCGGCGACGAGCGTGACGACGTGCTCCGGCATTCTTGAATTGACCTCCTCGGCGAGGCCGATGAAGCGCGAGTCGAAGCCGTGCTGGCGCGCCTTCCAGAGCAGGTAGTGCGGGTCGAGCGGGATGCAGTGACCGCCGATGCCGGGACCCGGGTAGAACGGCATGAAGCCGAAGGGCTTGGTCGCCGCCGCGCGGATCACCTCCCAGGTGTCTATGCCGAGGTGGTAGCAGAGGCGCGCCATCTCGTTCGCCATGCCGATGTTGACGGCGCGGAAGGTGTTCTCCAGAAGCTTCGCCGCCTCGGCGACGCGCGCGCTGCTGACGGCGTGGACGTTGCCGACGATCTGCGAGTAGAGCAGCGCGGCGACTTCCGTCGAGTCTTCGGTGCAGCCGCCGACGACCTTCGGGATGTTGTGGGTCTGGAACTGCGGGTTGCCGGGATCAACCCTTTCGGGCGAGAAGGCGAGGAGGAAGTCTTCGTCGAGCTTCAAGCCCGTCTCCTCGAACATCGGGAGCAGCACCTCGTCGGTCGTGCCCGGGTAGGTCGTGGATTCGAGGATGACGAGCTGGCCGCGCCGCAAATTCTTCTTGATCTCCTCGGCGGCGGCGAGGATGTAGGAGATGTCCGGCTCTTTCGTTTTGCGCAGCGGGGTGGGGACGCAGATGATGATCGCGTCGCACTCTTTGAGCGACGAGAAGTCGGTCGTAGCAGCCAGCCGCCCGGCTCCGACCAGTTCCTTCACCTGCGACGACGAAACGTCCGCGATGTAGCTCTCGCCGCGGTTGATGGCGTCCGCCTTGTTCGCGTCAACCTCGAAGCCGACCGCCGCGAAGCCGCGGCGCGCGAACTCGGCGGCGAGCGGCAAGCCGACGTAGCCCAGACCGATCACGCCGACGCGCGCCTCGCGCGCCCCGACGAGCCTCTTGATGTCGTCTTTGATCATTTATGTTTTGGTGATGGCGTTATCAGCGGTCGCACGGTAAGGCGCGGCGAAGTGCGTGGCTCGCGCCCGTCGCTAGAAGACTAGGGAGCAAGCGCCGCGCGTGTCAAGCAAGGCGGCGGCGCGCACGCGCACGCTCGGCGACGAGCGTTGACACGCGCGCGCCCGCGCGAGTACCATCCGCGCGCTTCCCGTTGACGAACCTCGCAGGCGCCGGCTCACGCGCGCCGGAGACGTTGACAACGCGACGCCGCGACCGACAACATACGCGCGCTCTCCGAATCCCGCCCGCGCGCGAGCCGCCACCGACATGACCGACGACACGGATCGCTCGCCCCAGAGACTCGAACGGGGCTTAGGCGCGCTCGACGCGACGATGATCGTCGTCGGCTCGATGATCGGCTCGGGCATCTTCATCGTCTCCGCCGAATCGTCGCGCCTCACGGGATCGCCCGGCTGGCTGCTCGCCGCGTGGGCGCTCGCGGGCGTCTTGACGCTCACGGGCGCGCTCTCGTGCGCGGAACTCGCCGCGATGATGCCGCGCGCGGGCGGGCAGTACGTCTTTCTGCGCGAGGCTTACGGCGAGGCGGTCGGGTTTTTGTTCGGCTGGTCGCTGCTGCTCGTCGTGCAGTCGGGGACGATTGCGGCGGTGGCGGTCGCCTTCGCGAACTTCGTCGGCGTGCTCGCGCCGTCGGTCTCGGCGACGAACTACCTCGTCGAGCCGAAGCGACTCTTCGGCGCATACGCCGTCTCGCTCTCGACGCAGCAGCTCACAGCCGTCTTGATGATTCTCTTCCTGACGGCGACGAACACGCGGGGCTTGCGACTCGGCAAGTTAATTCAAAACGTCTTCACCTTCACGAAGACCGCCGCGCTCGCCGCGCTCGTCGTGCTCGGTCTCGCCTTCGGCTTCAACCACGCGAGCGCGGCTTTCACCTCGTCCTGGTGGAACCCTTCGGCGAACGGCTGGACGCCGCAGGGGGCGCAAGGCGGGCTCGCCGCCGCGGGCGGTCTCGCGCTCGCGCTGCTCGTCGGTCGCGCGATGGTCGGACCCTTGTTCGCGCAGTCCGCCTGGAACAACGTCACCTTCACGGCGGGCGAGGTGCGCGATCCGGCGAAGAACCTGCCGCGCGCGCTGCTCGCGGGCTGCGCGCTCGTCGTCGGGCTTTATCTCCTCGCGAACCTCGCCTACGTCGTCACGCTCCCGCTGCCCGCGATCCAGAGCGCGCCGCAGAACCGCGTGGCGACCGCCGCGATGCAGGCGATCTTCGGCGCGCCCGGCGCGACCGTGATGGCGCTCGCCATCATCGTCTCGACCTTCGGCTGCGACAACGGGCTGATCCTCGCCGGGGCGCGCGTCACCTACGCGATGGCGTGCGACAAACTCTTCTTCGCCAGAACGGCGCGCCTCAACGCGCGCAGCGTCCCGGCCTTCGCGCTCCTCGTGCAGGGCGTCTGGGCTGCGCTTCTAACTCTGCCGCGCACCGTCGCGCAGACGACCGATCCGACGACTCACGCCGCCTCGACGACCTACGGCAACGTCTATACGCAACTGCTCGAATACATCGTCTCCGCCGACATGGTCTTCTACGCGCTGATGGTCGCCGCCGTCATCATCCTCCGCCGCCAGATGCCGAAAGCCGAACGCCCTTACAGAACGTTCGGCTATCCGCTAGTGCCGCTCCTCTACGTCGCGCTCGCCGCCCTCGTCGTCCTAGACCTCGCCTACCTCGCGCCCTCGACCTCCGGCATCGGCTACCTGCTCGTGCTCACGGGCATCCCCGTCTATTTCGTGTGGAAGAAACGATAGAAGAAAACGACGAAGGATGAACGCGGAACGATGAACTGAAATCCGGCTGCCTTCACTTCATCGTTCATCGCTCCTACTTCATCGTTTCACTTCACCCACTCGTCGCCGATCTGCGACTCGACCC
>JAIVGV010000370.1 GCA_020201365.1 Acidobacteriota bacterium | reverse complement strand
TCCAAGGCGTTGGCAATGCGCGTCGTCGTCGCACGAAACTCTGTGTTGATGCGAGCCTGCTCCGCGTTTATTCGCGACTGCCCCTCAATAAACTGTGTGACAACTTGCATGAACTCAGTCTGCGTCTCGGCGTATAGCCGCAGTTGCTTGTTGGTCTCTCCCACTCCTCCGGTTAAGCGACCAACCTCTTCGCTGAGACGATTGAGCCTCACGTCAAAGTCGGCTTGATGCTTCAGCAAGAACTCGATTGCGCGCTCCATCTCTTCGCCTGTCATGGTGAGTGTCTCCTTTGTGAGAGTTTAATCCGAGGGCACGGGCTCGTGCTCGCGCGCCCACTGCGTCTCGGCGCGGGGCGTGATCCGCGTCGGGTAGTTGCCAGACCAGCAGGCGACGCAGGTCGAGTCCGCGGGAAGACCCGTCGCGGCGAGCATCCCTTCGAGCGAGAGGTAGCCGAGCGAGTCCGCTCCGACGAAGCGGCGAATCTCCTCGACCGACATCTGCGCGGCGATCAGCTCCTCCTTGTTCGGCGTGTCAACGCCGTAGTAGCAGGGCGAGACCGTCGGCGGGCAACTGATCCGCAGGTGAACTTCCGACGCGCCCGCCTCGCGCACCATGCCCACGATCTTCTTCGAGGTCGTCCCGCGCACGATGGAGTCGTCAATCAGCACGACGCGACGCCCGTTGATCAGGTGGCGCACGGGGTTCAGCTTCACGCGCACGCCGAAGGCGCGGATCGCTTGCTGCGGCTCGATGAACGTGCGGTGGACGTAGTGATTCCTCACGAGCCCGAAGCGGAACGCGATGCCCGACTCGGCGGCGTAGCCGATCGAGGCGGCGACGCCCGAATCCGGCACGGGCACGACGATGTCCGCGTCCGCCGGGTGCTCGACGGCGAGCCGCCGCCCCATCTTGTGGCGCGACTCGTTGACCGAGCGCCCGTAGATCAGAGAGTCCGGTCGCGCGAAATAGACGTGCTCGAAGACGCACTGCGAGTGCGGTCGCGGGGGAAGCGGGTGCGACGAGTGCAAGCCTTCACAGTCCACGACGAGCACCTCGCCCGGCTCCACGTCGCGGACGTACTGCGCGCCGATGAGATCGAACGCGCACGTCTCGGAGGCGACGACCCAGGCGTCGCCGAGCTTGCCGAGCGCGAGCGGGCGGAAGCCGCGCGGATCGCGCACGGCGACGAGAGCGTCGGGCGTGAGGAAGAGCATCGAGAACGCGCCCTCGGTCTCGCGCAAGACTTCCGCAATCGCCTCGCGCACGGTCGCAGCCGACGAGCGCGCGATGCCGTGGAGGATGACTTCCGTGTCGGAGGTCGAGGAGAAGATCGCGCCGTCGCGTTCCAGCTTGCGGCGCGCTTCCGTGGCGAACGGCAGGTTGCCGTTGTGGCAGACGGCGATCTGTCCGTACTTGCACTTGATGAGAAACGGCTGCGCCTCGCGTATGGAGACCTCGCCCGCCGTCGAGTAGCGGACGTGGCCGATGGCGCTCGTGCCTCTCAGGCGGTCGAGCCGCTCCTCGTCGAACACGTCGGGCACGAGTCCCATCGCGCGGTCGGGGCGGAGTTCGCGCCCGTCCGAAGAGACGATGCCGCACGACTCCTGACCGCGGTGTTGCAGCGCGTAGAGTCCGAGGTAGGTGAGGCGCGCCGCGTCGGCGTGCCCGTGGATGCCGAAGACGCCGCACTCCTCGCGTAGCTTGTCCGTTTGATCGCGCACGCCGGAAAAATTTTTGACGACCGCCGCTTCAACGAGTTCTTCCGAGTCGCCGTTAGCTTATTTGATTGGGGGGCGCGCATCAAGCCCGGCGTGTTATCATGCGCGCGAAATCATCCGGGGAGGTGCGCTGACGGCGATGGAAGTGAAAGTTTACGGCGCGGACTGGTGCGAGGACACGCAGCACACGCTCGAACACCTGCGGCGGCTCGGCGTCGCGCATTCTTACGTCAACATCGAGCGCGACGACGCGGCGCGCGACTGGGTCAGGGAGCACAACGACGGCAAGGAGCCGAAGCCGACGCTCGACGTGGCGGGTCAGGTCTTGACCAACCCGACCGACCGCGAGCTCGACAGCGCGCTGCGCGAGAAAGGGCTCATGGCTTGAGCCACGCGCGCGCGGCGGGGGACACAGGTGTTGGAGAACGATCAGAGGCGCGGCAAGAGTCGGCGTCGGGCCTTCCGGCTCGGCGACGCGGTGAGGATCAGATCGGGCGTCTTCACGAGCTTCAAGGGAAAGATCGAGGGCATCAACCAGTCGAAGACGCTGCTCAAAGTTCGGATCGCGATCTTCGGTCGCACGACGCCCGTCAAGCTGCGCTTCGCGGAGGTTGACAAGGTCGCCCTTACGGACGACTAAAACGCGCACGGCGGAATTAAGTTGGGCACACACGACACGAAGCGGACTTTGATCGTCAACGCGCTGCGCGTCGCGCTCGTCGCGGCGCTCTTCGGCGTCGGGCTGGTGGTCTATCGCCACCTGCCGCAAGCCGAGTCGGCGGAAGGCGCGCGCTCTTCGCAGCCGACGGTGCTCCGCATCGTCCTGCGCGCGGAGGGGCTCGACGCGGGCGCGCTCGCGGAGACGAAGGTCGAGCTGTTCTCGTTCGACGTGGCGGCGGCGCGCCGCGAGTTCGACGACGAGCGCCGCTACGGTCAGCGCTTCGAGGACTTCGTCGCCCGGCGCATGGGAGCGCGCCAGCAGCCCGTCTCCGCGCGCTTCGACCCCGACGGCGAGACGACGGTCGCCGTCGCGCCCGGTCGCTGGTGGATTCACGCCACGCTCGCGGGCGCGGACGAACTCTCCTGGCGGCTCCCCGTCAACGTCGCCGGTCGCGAGCAGACGGTCGAACTCACGCCGTCGAACGCTTACACGCGAACAAAGAGCTTTTGATCTTTGTCAGTTGTCCGTCGTCCGTTGTTTTCGGTGAACCGGCTTGAGTCGTTCGTCAGCGGGCGGCGAGCTGACAAGCGCGAACAGCGGACGACGGACAACCGACCGCGGACGGCTTTTCATGCTCGCACTTCGCTACGAAGACGGGCGGCTGCGCGCCGCCGAAGTCGCCGCGCCGCGCGCGGACGGCGAGGCGCTGGTGCGCGTCGTGCTTTCGGGGATTTGCAACACCGATCTTGAGATCGCGCGCGGGTACGCGGGCTTCCGTGGCACGCTGGGGCACGAGTTCGTCGGCGTGGTCGAGGAGGCGGAGGGCGCGCGCGAGCTCGTCGGTCGCCGCGTCGTCGGCGAGATCAACGCGGGGTGCGGCCGCTGCGAGCTGTGCGCCGCGGGCGATCCGCGCCACTGTGCGACGCGCACGGTGCTCGGCATCGTCGGGCGCGACGGCGCGCACGCCGAAGTTTTGCGCCTGCCCGCCGTGAACCTGCTCGAAGTGCCCGACGAAATCTCTGACGAGCGCGCGGTCTTCACCGAGCCGCTCGCCGCCGCGTGCGGGATCGCCGAGCGCGTGAAGGTTGAGGACGGCGCGCGCGTCGCCGTTCTGGGCGACGGCAAGTTGGGGCTGCTCTGCGCGCAGGCTCTCGCCGCGCTGACGGGCGCGGACGTGACGCTCGTCGGCAAGCACGACGCGAAACTCGGGATCGCGCGGCGGCGCGGCGTCGAGACCGTGCGACTCGATCAGTTGAACGCCGCGAAACTCCCGCGCCCCTTCGACGTGGTCGTCGAAGCGACGGGCTCGCCGTCCGGCTTCGATCTCGCGCTCGGCATCCTCAGACCGCGCGGCACGCTCGTCCTTAAATCAACCTTCCACGGGGCGACCGAGTTCGACGCCTCGCGCGTCGTCGTGGGCGAGATCGCGGTCGTCGGCTCGCGCTGCGGTCGCTTCGCCCCGGCGCTCGAACTGTTGAAGGCGGATCGCGTTGACGTCGAGAGTTTAATCGGCTGTGAGTTCCCGCTCGCCGAGGGCGTCGGCGCGATGGCGCGCGCGGCTGAAGCGGGCGTGCTGAAAGTCCTGCTGCGACCGTGAACAGCGAAAGAAGTGCTGAGTGCTGAGTGCTGAGTGCTGAGAAAGAAGCGAGTTGCTTTCCGCTCAGTACCCGGCACTCAGTACTCAGTACTTTGTCTCGTGCGATGCGTCTTAAATCCAACCTCGCCGCCGACGGCGCGCTCGTCCTGACGACGCTCGTGTGGGGGACGACCTTCTTCATGGCGAAGGACATCCTCGCGCGCTGGTCTCCGCTCGCGTACATGACGGTACGCTTCGCGGTGGCGAGCGTGCTGATGATCGCGCTCTTCCGGCGGCAGTTCTTCCGCGCGTCGCGCGGGGCGCGCGGGGCGGGCGCGCTGCTCGGGCTGCTGATGGGCGTCGGGTTCGCGCTGCAAGCCGCCGGGCAGGTTTACACGACCGCCTCAAAGTCCGCTTTCATCACGGGGCTCACCACGCCGCTCGTGCCGTTCGCCGCTTACGCCATCTTGCGCGCGCGACCGGGCGTCGAGAATCTCGTCGGCATCGTGCTCGCGTCCGCGGGCGGCGCGCTGATCCTCGCGCCGCGGGGCGCGGGCTCCGTCAACCTGGGCGACGCGCTGACGCTCGTCTCGACCGCCGCCTTCGCGGTGCACATCACGCTGCTGAGCGTCTACGCGCGGCGCTACGAGACGAGCGAGATCACGGTCTTGCAGATCACTTCGGCGGGCGCGTTCGTCGTCGCCGTGTGGCTCTTCGCGCGCGCGTGCGGGCTCGCCTTCGGCGCGGGCGCGCTGCCCGCGTTCGTCGCGCGCGAGTTTGCGCCGCTTCGTTGGGACGAGCGCGTCGTGTGGCAGCTCGCGTACCTCTCGGTCGTCGCGACCTTCGCCGTCTTCTTCCTGTGGACGTGGGGGCAGGCGCGCACGTCTGCGACGCACGCGGCGATCATCTTCAGCCTTGAGCCCGTCTTCGCCAACGCCTTCGCCGTCGCCTTCCGCGGCGGCGCGGAGTGGCTGACGGCGCGCGGCTACGCGGGCGCGGCGCTCGTCATCGCCGGGGTCGTCGTCTCGGAGCTGCGGTGGGGCGGGAGGCGGAGGGGTGAGCCGGAGGCGGACGACTAGAGAGAAACGCTGGAGTCGGGACGAGGAACGATGGAGTAGGACGACCCGTCTTTACTTCATCGTACATCGTTCCTCGTCCAGCGTTTTCATTTCAGCCTGTCGGCGCGCTGTCTGATCTTCTGGCTGAGCCTGATGACGGCTTGGAGGTCGCGGTGGGCGCGCGCCGACTCCTGCGCGTCGAGCACGCCCTGCTTGCGGAAGGTGGGGTTGTTGACGAAGCTGGTGATCAACCCGTCGAGCGAGAGGAGCGACGAGCGCATCTCGCGCTCCCCGCCGATCTCGCGCCCCGCCCCGCCCCCCGGGTCGCCCTGCGCCCTGGGGAACTGTAGGTTCGCGCGCAGGCGCGCGGCGCGGCGGTTGATCTCGGCGGTCGCCTTCGCGATGCCGTCGTAGTCGAGCGCGCGCGGCGCGCCTGCGGGGAAGGCGGCGCGCATCATCTCGTTGTTGACGATCTGCATCTGCCGGAAGTCTTCGCCGATCTGCCTGAGCGCGAGGCGCGCCGCCGGCGAGCTCTCGGCTCGCGCCTCGCGCGCCAACTCCAGGCGCTTCATCTCCATCTCTCGCGCCTCGTCGGCTTTGCGCAGCGCGACGCCGCGATCCACGGCGGAGCGACTCGACTGCGCGCTCACGGTCGCGGGCTGCGCGGCGAGGCAGAGCGCTGAGGCGAACGCGGCGGCGAGCAGGGTGCGGGTTGTGGCGTGCGTGACGGAGGTGTCGTGCGTCATCGTAAAACCTCGCGCGGGCGGCTGGCGCCCGTCGGCGCGTTAACATACTCTCGCGCCGAGGCGCGGGTCAACACGCACGTGTGGCGATCTCTTTGCGGCGCGTCCGCGGTTTCGTTATACTCAGCCAATCGAATCCGGCGTCGGGACTCAGCAGGGCGACCGCCCGGCGAGTTCGGCGCGGGATTCGGGAACGGACGCGGCGCGCCGGGCGTTCGTTACTGTGCGCCGGATTTTTCGGGCGCGGGCGCGGGGGACGATCAAGGGGACGGCAGTTCGAGGCGGTCAAGGAGTTTTTATGTACCAGTTACCGAACGGATCGAACGGCGAGGCGGAGCGTGTGATCTTGCGGCGGCTGCGCGTGTGGATCGCGGCGCTCGCCGCGGCGTGCCTCGTGGTCGGCGTCTCGGTCGGCGCGCTGCTCGCCGGGCGCACGACCGTCGCGCAGGGCGGCGCGACGACCGCGCAGATCGCGCGCGCGCCCGAAGCCCTGTCGGCGTCGTTCGCCGAGATCGCGAGCCGGGTCGAGCCGGCGGTCGTCAACATAGACACGGTGACGACGCCGCAGGACGCGGCGAAGGGCGGCGACGACGACGAGGACAGCAAGGAGGGCGCGGGCGGTAACGACAACAACCCGCTGATGGACATGTTCCGCCACCAGATGCGGCGACCCTCGCGCGGCGTCGGCTCCGGCTTCATCGTTGACGCGAAGGGCTACATCCTGACGAACAAGCACGTCATCGAGGACGCGACGCGCATCACCGTGCGCCTGCAGTCGGGCGAGGTCTTGCGCGGCGCGGTCGTCGGCGAGGACGCGGCGACCGACCTCGCGGTCGTCAAGATCAACGCGGCGCGCGATCTGCCCGTCGTCAAGCTCGGCGACTCCGCGTCCGTGCAGGTCGGCGACTGGGTGCTCGCCATCGGCTCGCGGCTACCTCGGCGTCTATCTCGACTCGGTGAAGGCTGAGTACGCGCGCGTCTACAACCTGCCCGAGGCGAAGGGCGCGATCATCACGGACATGAAGGAAGGTCCGGCGCAGAAGGCGGGCGTGCAGGTCGGCGACATCGTCGTCGAGATGGACGGTCAGCCGATCACGAACTCGCAAGACCTGATCAACCGCATCGCCGCGACGCCCGTCGGGCAGACCGTCAGCCTCGCCTACCTGCGCGACGTGAACGGCAAGATGGAGCGCCGGACGGTGAGCGTGGCGGTCGGCGAGCGCCCCGCGTCGAGCGACGGCGAGGCGACGCCGCGACCGACGACGAAGCCCGCGGAGATCAAGAAGCTCGGCGCCGGGTCGGACGACAGACCGAAGCTCGGTCTGACCTTGAGCGAGCTGACGCCGCAGCTCGCCAACGAGCACGGCTTGAAGAACGTGCGCGGTCTGCTCGTCAAGGACGTTGACCCCGCCGGGCTCGCGGCGGACGCCGACGTGCGCGAGAACATGGTCATCCAGAAGATCAACCGCACGCCCGTCAACACGCTCGCGGACTTCGAGCGCATCGTCGCGACGCTCAAGCCCGGCGACCCGGTCGTGCTCAACGTCGCGATCGCCGTCGGCGACGGCACGGTGCTCCAGCAGTTGAAGCAGTTCACATACCAGTGACGGGCGAACAGTGACAGGTGACGGGTAAGAGAAGGGCGTCAAGACTTCTTGCCTGTCACCCGTCACCCGCCACCTGTCACCCGTCACTTCCTATGGCACAAGCCCGCAAGGCACTCTCCAAATCCGCGAAGAGATCGCAGGGGCGCGCGCCCTCTTCCTCGGCGCGCGCGCAGGTCAAGACCTTCCACAACTACATCGGCGGCGAGTGGGTCGCCTCCGTATCCGGCGAGTGGTTCGAGAACGCGAACCCGGCGGACACGCGCGACGTGGTGGGGCGCTTCCCCGCCTCGACCGCGACGGACGTGAACCGCGCCGTCGAAGCCGCGCGCGCGGCGTTCGACCGCTGGCGACACACGCCCGCGCCGCGGCGGGCGGAGTTGCTCTTCCGCCTCGGCGAGATTCTCATCCGCAACAAGGATCGCTTCGCCGCCGAGATGACGCGCGAGATGGGCAAGGTCTTAAAGGAGACCGGCGGCGACGTGCAGGAGGCGATTGACTGCACCTACTACACCGCGGGCGAAGGCAGGCGACTTCACGGCTTCACCACGCCCGCCGAGATGCCCAACAAGTTCGCCATGTGCGTGCGCCAGCCCGTCGGCGTGTGCGGGCTCATCACGCCGTGGAACTTCCCGATGGCGATCCCTTCGTGGAAGTTGATCCCGGCTCTGGTGTGCGGCAACACCGTCGTCATCAAGCCCGCCGAAGACACGCCGCTCTCGACGTTTAACCTGGTGAAGGCTTGCGAAGAAGCCGGCATCCCCGCGGGCGTCGTCAACCTCGTCGCGGGCTACGGCGACACGGCAGGGCGCGCGCTCGTCGAGCACCGCGACGTGCGTTTAATCTCTTTCACGGGCTCGACCGAGACCGGACGGATCGTCGCTTCGACTTGCGCCGACCGCAACGCGATCTGCTCGCTGGAGATGGGCGGCAAGAACGTCATCATCGTGATGGACGACGCCGACATTGACCTCGCCATCGAGGGCGCGCTCTGGGGCGCGTTCGGCACGTCCGGTCAACGCTGCACGGCTTCGTCGCGGCTCGTCGTCCACAAGAAGGTTTACAAGCAGTTCACTAAAAAGTTGGTCGAGCGCGCGCGCGCGCTGCGCGTCGGCGACGGAAGCGATCCGAACACGGACGTGGGCCCCGTCATCAACGCCGACGCCGTGCACAAGATCATGGGCTACGTCGAAGTCGGCGAGCGCGAGGACGGCGCGCGGCGCGCGTGCGGCGGCAAGCGTCTGGAGAAGGGCGAGCACGCGCACGGCTACTTCATCGAGCCGACGGTCTTCGCGGACGTCGAAGCCGACATGCGGATCGCGCAGGAGGAGATCTTCGGTCCCGTCACGTGCGTCATCCCGGCGGACTCGCTGGAAGAGGCGATCGGGATCGGCAACGGCGTGCGCTACGGGCTCTCCGCCTCGATCTACACGCGCGACGTGAACCGCGCCTTCCACGCGATGAACGAGATGTACACCGGCATCTTCTACGTCAACTCCTCGACCATCGGCGCGGAAGTCCACCTGCCCTTCGGCGGCACGAAGGCGACCGGCAACGGTCACCGCGAGGCGGGCACGCAGGTGCTCGACATCTTCAGCGAGTGGAAGTCCGTGTACGTTGACTACAGCGGCAAGCTCCAGCGCGCGCAGATCGACGAAGTGAACTTCGAGTGAGACGACGCGCGGGCGTTTAATCTTTGCTTCGCGCCTCCAGCGCCTTCGCGTGAAACCTATCTCACGCGAAGGCGCTGGAGGCGCGAAGGAAGGCGAAGAGTAGTTGAGCGTTCGGCTCTTGCCCCGGCGAAACTAAAACGAACGGAGACTCACCACAGTGAAAGTCGGACTCCCCAGAGAGATCAAGGACAACGAGTACCGCGTCGGTCTGACGCCGGCGGGCGTGCGCGCGCTTCACGACGCCGGGCACCAAGTCTTCGTCGAGCGCGACGCGGGCGCGGGCTCCGGGTTCGAGAGCGGGTTGTACGAGACGGCGGGCGCGACGATTCTTCAGTCGGCGGACGACGTGTGGGGCGAGGGCGAGATGATCGTGAAAGTGAAAGAGCCCATCGCGCCCGAGTACCCGCGCATGCGCGAGGGGCAACTCTTGTTCACCTACCTCCACCTCGCGCCGGACGAGGAGCTGACGAAGCAACTGCTCGAACGAAAAGTGACGGGCGTCGCCTACGAGACGATCACGGATCGCAGGGGGACGCTGCCGCTTCTGACGCCGATGTCGGAAGTGGCGGGTCGCATGGCGATTCAGGTCGGCGCGCACTATCTGGAGAAGATGTCGGGCGGTCGCGGCGTCCTGCTCGGAGGCGTGCCCGGCGTCCCGGCGGCGAAGGTCGTCATCATCGGCGGCGGGGTCGTCGGCACGAACGCGGCGAAGAGGGCGGTCGGCATGGGCGCGCACGTGACGATCATTGACAACAACCTCGACCGCCTGCGCGAGCTCGACGACATCTTCCTCTCGAAGATTTCCACGCTCGCCTCT
>JAIVGV010000369.1 GCA_020201365.1 Acidobacteriota bacterium | reverse complement strand
GACTGGGAGCTGGCGAGCCACGTCGAGTTCCAGAAGGCGGTCGAGTTCCACCGCACGCTCGACGAAGTGCTGCCGTCGCCATTCGTGCTGGGCGAGAACGGCGCGAGCCAGCAGATCGACTCGCGCGACGCACTCTTAGAGCGCGTGCTCGCCTCGGCGAAGAAGGACTTGACGATCCAGCGCTACAAAGGCTTGGGCGAGATGAACCCGGAGCAGCTCTGGGAGACGACGATGAACCCGGAGAAGCGCACGCTCTTGCAGGTGAAGATTGACGACGCCGTCGAGACCGACCAAATCTTCACGGTCTTGATGGGCGACGCCGTCGAGCCGCGCCGCAAGTTCATCGAAGACAACGCGCTCGACGTGAAGAACCTCGACATTTAGCGACGGCGGAGGGGCGCGATAGCCGCCCCGCCGTCAGCCCCCGCCGCGTTTGACAGGGTACGCTGGCGGACTTAAAATAGCGCCACTTTCCTCCTGTGGAAAACTTGCCCGCTGCACACTTCTCGCGTGTGCAGCGGCATTTTTTTGCGCGCGACGCCGCGAGACCGGCGCGGCGCGACCGTGCGGAAGACGCGGCGACGCCGGGGGCGCGGGTCTTTCCGCGCCCCCGGCGTCGAAACTTATGACGCGGGCGCGAGCCTTACGACTTGTTGGTCGCGCTGCTCGCCTGCTCGTCCAGATCAATGCGCTTCGTGCTGGTCGCGCCCTGCTGGTTGTAGTAGCCGCCCGGCGCGTGCTGCCCCGACTCGCCGATGTCCGCCGTGCGCTCCTTGTTCGTCACCTTGCCCTGCTGGTAGTCGGGCTCGGAAGGCTCGGTGGAGTCCGTGCCGATCAGATTTTCGTCAGCCATCTTGGTCTCTCCTTGTCGGTCTGAATTTCAATCCTCAAAACCCTGCTCCCGAAAACGCTCGACGCGGAAGCGGTAGAGCCTGACGGGCTCATGCGGCGAGATGCCCGCCTTGCGCGCCGCGATCTGAAGCTGCTGCGCCGCCGTCTCGACGCCCTCGATGTCCGGCAGCAGTAAGCCCCGCCGCGTGCCGCGCTCGTCCTCGACGATCACGCCGTAGTTTTTCGGATCGAGTTCTTCAAAACTCGCGGGCTCCGGCTCCGAAAGTATGTCAACCGAGTAGCGCAGGTGCGCCAGCTCGTCCGCCGCGACGGGGGCAAAGCGCGGATCGCGCGTCGCGGCGCTCACCGCGTTCGCGATCAACTCCTCGGCGAGGCTGTCGCGCGTCGGCTCAATCGTCCCGATGCAGCCGCGCAAGCTCCCGTCTAACGTTTTGATCGAGACGAAGCACGCCGACGGCTGATTCAAAACGGGCGCGTCCGCGATCTCTCCCACCGGCGGCAGCCTCTCGCCGCGCACGAACGACTCGACGACGCGACGCGCCAGCTTCGGCAACTCCTCGCCGCCCGCGCCCTCCGCGACACGCGAAGCCCGCGCCTCATCGTCTCGCCGCGGAGAATTTTGGTCGGCGCGTTTCTCGTCAAGCCCGACCCGCGCCGGGTCTTTTTCCGGCTCGGCTTCCGCGTCTCCGCCCGCCCCCGTCTGATCTTCCGCGCCCCCGCGCGCGAGTTGCGCGACCATGTAGCCGACGCCGAACGGCGCCTCGTAGTGCAGCACCTCGCAGTCGGCGCGCAAGCCCCGCGAAGCGCCGACCGCGACGAGCATCGAGCGGTAGCCGCACTCGCCCGCGAGCCGCCGCAAAGACTGATCGATCTCGGCGATCCGTCCGGGCGCGCACTCGCGAAGGCTCGCGACCACCTGCTCGTCGAACAGGTGTGCGTCCGGGTTGTAACCGGCGGGCGCTTCGCGCGTCAGCCGGTGACTGAGATCGCCGCTCGCGACGAAGGCGATCCTCCGATTCACCGCGTCCGCCGCGCCGCGCAGGCACTCGCCGAGGCGCAGGTGATCGTCGTTCGACAGAAAACTATAGCCGAGTGCGACGACCGAGCCGCGCCAGCCGTTGCGCAACAGAAAGTAAAGCGGGACAGCCGTGCCGTGGTCGAGCGCGTAGCCTTCGAGCGGCGCGATCTCGAAACCTTCGCGCCCGGCTTCGCGCGCGAGGGCGTCGAGCATCTCGGCGTCGAGCGGCGCGGAGACCTGAGCCTCCGGCGCGCGGAAAGGCGCGAAGCTGCCCGCAAGTTGCGCGTCGCGGTAGGCGACGAAGGCGCGCGCTTCGAGCGGCGCGTGCGGCGAGATGAGGACAACAGTTTCGGCTCCGCTCTCGACGACGCGGCGCGTTAGCTCGCCCATCGCCGAGATCGATCCTTCGACTTCGCGGATCGCCTCGCCGCCCACCTCCGGCACCATGATCGGCGGGTGCGGCGCGACGCCGACGAACACGAGTGAGCTTGTCGAAGCCATCTCAAGGCTCCTTCGTCAAGCCGAAACGCGGGGGAGCTTGAAGGTCGTCCGCCCCGCCCCGGCGTCTTCGCCGAAAACGAATCCGGCGAAGACGCCGAGGGGCGGCGCTTCCACGAACCTCTTTTCAGGGGATGCCGCGATTTTAGCACACGCCGCGCGCGGCGGGGCAATCGGGACGCGCGACGTGAAAACGCGGCGGCGGTGCGGTAGGATGAGCGCGCGAGTGTTTTGAAGTGATGACGGACGAGACTGTTTACGATCTCTTGATCGTCGGCGCGGGACCCGCGGGGTCTTTCGCGGCGGAACTGGCGGCGCGGGGCGGCGCGCGCGTCGCGCTCTTCGACGGGCGCGCGCCCGAAGAGGCGAAGGCTTGCGGCGGCGGCGTCACGTCGAAGGCGCTGAAAGCCTACCCGCAACTGCTCGAAGCCGCCGGGCGCACCGTCTCCCAGGTCGAGATGTTCTCGCCCGCGGGCGAGCGCGTGCGGCTCAAGCTCGCGGAGCCCTTCGCCATCTACTCGCGCACCGCGTTCGACTCGCACCTGCGCGAGCGCGCGCGCGCCGCCGGAGCGCAAATTTTCGACGCGCGCGTCTCGGCGGATTTCACGCGCGGCGCAGGCGAGCCGTGGACGGTGCGCACGCGCGACAAGGCTCGCGCGTGGCGCGCGCCGCTGCTCGTCGCGGCGGACGGCGCGAACAGCCCCGTCGCGCGTCGTCTTGCGGGCGCGCTTCCCAACAGCGAAATGGAAGTCGCCTTCGGCTACCGCGCGCCGCTGCCTCGAAACGACGACGCGCCGACCGTCGTCGCCTTCCTACCCGGCTGGATCGGCTACGCCTGGGCGTTCCCGCGCCTCGATCACGTCTCGTTCGGCATTGCCACCACGCAGGACGCCTTCGATCACAAGTCGCTCGACGCGCTGCTCTGGGACTTCATGATCGGCTACTACGCGCAGCGCGAAGACGACTCAGCGCCGATCTGGTTCTCGCGCGACGCGACGACGAACGGCGGTGAGCCACGAAACTCAAGCAGGGAGAAACTGCGCGCTTCGGTCGAGGGGAAGCTGCGCGGGGGCGTTGACGCCTACGCCGCGCGCATTCCGGGGCTCGCGCCCGCGACGTGGGACGCGCGCCGCGTCGGCGGCGACGACTGGGCGCTTCTCGGCGACGCCGCGGGCTTCGCCGATCCGGTCACCGGCGAGGGCATCTACTACGCGCTGCGCTCGGCGGAAATCTTCGCCCGCAGCCTCCTCGAAGGTCGCGTCGAGACTTACGAGCGACGCTGCCGCGCCGACTTCATACGCGAGCTGCGCCGCGCCGCGGAGATGCGCCGGCGCTTCTACGGCGACTTCTACGGCGCGCCCTTCACCTCGCGCATGATCGATCTCGCGCGATTGCTTCCGGGCGTGCGGCGCACCCTGCGCGAACTCGTCGCGGGCGATCAGGGCTACCTCACGCTCAAGCGCACGCTCGCGCGCCGCGCGATCCTGCCGTTCTAAGAAGTAAGCCACAGAGGACACAGAGAACACAGAGAGATTTGCAGTCTGAGATTTGAAATCAAAGATTTTGATTTCAGGTTTCTAACCTCAGGCTCTTTTCTCTCTGTATTCTCTGTGTCCTCTGTGGCTAAACATTTGCCTGCCGCGTGTAAGGTGCGAGGCGGCGCTTGAGTTCTTCGGGCAGGGGCACGCTCTCGAAAGTGTTGCGCCTGACGGCGACGAGGACGAAGTGTGCGGAGGCTGTGATCTCCGGCTCGCCCTTGCGCCGCACCTCGAAGTTCAGCCGCAGCGACTTCGTGCCGACGCGACCGACGAAGACGGAGACTTCGAGCAGGTCGTCGAGCTGCGCGGCGCGGCGGAAGTCGCATTCGAGGTGGGCGCGCGGGAGCCAGATGTCCAGCTCGTCGAACATCCGACCGTAAGACAAGCCGACGGCGCGGAACAGCTCCGTCTCGGCGATCTCGAAGAAGCGTATGTAAGCGCCGTAGAAGATGATGCGCGCCGCGTCCACGTCGCCCCAGCGCACGCGCTCCTCGATGCGGAACTTCCCGTCTTGTTCGTTCATCGGATCAAAGAAGACTCACCGCCGCAGGCGCAGAGGACGCGGAGGGGGCGCGGAGAAGAAGGTCAGAAGTCGGGACGATGAACGACGAAGTGAAGACGAGTTGTTCTCACTTCATCGTTCGTCGTCCCGACTTCATCGTTGCCTTTCACCACACGCGCACGCGATCCGGAGGCGCGAGGTAGAGCTTTTGTCCGGGCTGCACGTCGAAGGCTTGATACCAGGCGTCTATGTTGCGGACGGTGTCGGCGCGGTACTCGTCGGGCGCGTGCCCGTCGGTCATCAGTTGCCCGCGCAGCGCTTCGGGGCGCGACTTGCCGCGCCAAGCCTGCGCGTAGGCGAGGAAGAAGCGCTGGTCGGGCGCGAAGCCTTGCGATGATTGCGCGTCGGGGTGCGCGGCGTGGTAGCCGTCGTAGGAGGCGGAGAGCCCGGCGACGTCTGCGATGTTCTCGCTCAAGGTGAGCTTGCCGTTGACGTGCATGTTCGGGAGCGGCTCGTAGGCGTCGTACTGCGCGGCGAGGCGGTCAGCCGACGCGCGGAAGTGCGCCATGTCTTCGGGCGTCCACCAATTCAATAAACGTCCGCGCGCGTCGAACTGCGAGCCCTGATCGTCGAAGCTGTGGCTGATCTCGTGACCGATGACGGCGCCGATGGCTCCGTAGTTGAGCGCGTCGTCCGCCGCGGCGTCGAAGAAGGGCGGGTTGAGGATCGCGGCGGGGAAGTTGAGCGCGTTCTGCAGCGGCAGGTTCAAGGCGTTGACGGTCTGCGGCGTCATCCACCACTCGTGTTTGTCGACGGGCTTGCCGAGCTTGGCGAGGGCGGCGCGGTAGTCGAACAGCTCGGAGCGCTCGCGGTTGCCGAGCGGGTCGTCGCGGCGGACGACGAGCCCCGCGTAGCTGCGCCACTTGTCGGGGTAGCCGATGCCGACGTAGAGCGTCGAGAGCTTCGCCTTCGCCTTCTCGCGCGTGGCGGGCGTCATCCAGTCGAGGCGGTCTATGCGGCGACCGAAGGCGGCGATGATGTTTCTGACCATCTCCTGCGCGGTCGCCTTCGCCGACGGCGGGAAATAATTTTTCACGTAGAGCTTACCGACGGCGTCGCCGAGCGCGTCGCTCGTCGCGTTGACGGCGCGCTTCTCTCTGGCGCGCTGCTGCGTCGTGCCGCTGAGCGCCGTGCCGTAGAAGCTGAAGCGCTCGTCTGCGAAGCGCTTGGGCAGCAGCCCCGACGCGCGATCAACGGCGTGGAAGACGAGATAATCTTTCCACACGTCGAGCGGTTGGCTGCCGGCGAGCGCGGCTATCCCTGTGACGCCCGAAGGGTGCCAGACCATGATCATCGGCTGCGCGGAGAGACCCGCGGCGGCGAAGAACGACGCCCAGTCGAGCCCCGGCGCGCGCGTCGGAAACTCGCGCAGCCGCCAGGGGTTGTTCGCCTTGTTCACGTCAACCGAGTCCGTGCGGCTGACGTGCGCCTCGGCGATCTTGTGTTCGAGGTCGTAGATGCGCGCCGCCTTTCCCGCCGAGTCGGCGACTCCGGCGAGGTTTAGAACGGACGCGATGTGCGCGCGGTACTTCCCCTGCAGCCGCGTGCTGTCGGCGTCCGTGTTCAGGTAGTTGTCGCGGTCGGGCATGCCGAGACCGCCTTGCAGCAGGTAGCCGACGTTGCGCTCGGGGCGGTTGAAGTCGGGCGAGACCCACAAGCCGAGGATGCGGTCGGTGTAGAAGTTCGTGTTATTGAGCGCGTCAACGTCTGCGCGGAGCTGTGAGCCGAGCACGCGGGCGAGGGCGGTCTTGTTTCTGATCGCGCGGATGCGCGCAAGCTCCGGGTTGATCGGCGTCAAGCCCTTGCGCTCGATCCCCCGCTCGTCCATGTAGGCTTGGTAGAAGTCGGCGATCTTGCGCAGCTCCGAGCCCGCGGGCGCGCGCTGGCTGGCGGCGTTGCGGATCAGATCGTTGGTGCGGCGGTTCGCTTCCTCGTCGAGAATCTGGAAGACGCCGACGCTCGAACGGTCGGGCGGGATCGGCGTCGAGTCGAGCCACTTGCCGTTGGCGTAGCGGAAGAAGTCTTCGCCGGGGCGGACGGACGTGTCCATCGCGGCGAGATCGAGCCCGTGCGACTGCGCGTCCTGCGCGGCGGCGGCGGGCAAGCCGACTTGCAGAAGGAGCAGCAGGGCGAGTGCGAGTTTCAGATGATTAGTTCGCATGATGTTCCTCACGAAGGAAAGTATGAACGATGAACGACAGAACGCCAGTTGTCCGTGGTTTGTGATCGCGGCGATGAGCGTCCGAGCCTTGCCTTGCACAACTGACCACGGACAGCGGGCGACGGACAGCTTTCACTTCGTCGTTCATCGTTCCGACTTCATCGTTTGTCTCTACGGCTGAATGTCGCGCAAGAATTTCAGAAGTGCCGCGTTGAACTCCGCGGGTCGCTCAAGGTTCGAGACGTGCCCCGCGCCTTCGATCACTTCGAGGCGCGAGCCGCGTATCTCGCGGCGCATCGCCTCGGCGTCCGCGGGCGGCGTGATCTGATCTTCGCCGCCGACGACGACGAGCGTCGGCTGGAGGATGTCGGCGAGCAGCCGCGTCTGATCGCGTCGCCGCGCCATGCCGCGCAGGGCGGCGGCTGCGCCCTCCGGCTTCGTCCGCA
>JAIVGV010000368.1 GCA_020201365.1 Acidobacteriota bacterium | reverse complement strand
CCCCCGACCCCCAACCCCTTTTTATATGTCTTTCTCACGCAAGTGCGTCCCGTTCACGCCGTTCGACCGCGAGCTGGCGCGCAGCCACGTCGCGATCGTGACGGCGGCGGGCGTGCACCTGCGCGCGCAGGAGCCGTTCAACATCGCGGACGAGCTGGGCGATCTCACGTTCCGCGTGATCCCGCCCGACGTTGACTCCGCCGAGCTGATGGTCACGCACCACCACTACGATCACTCGGACGCCGACGAGGACATCAACGTCGTCTTCCCCGTCGGCGCGCTGCGCGAACTCGCCGAGGAGGGGTTCGTCGCGGGCTTAGCCGCCAAGCACGTCGGCTACATGGGCTACACGATGCAGCTCAAGGCGATGTACGAGGGCGCCGCCCCGCAGATCGCCAACGAGATCGATCGCGGCGGGCGCGCCGACGCAGTGATCTTAACGGGCGGTTGACCGAGCGTCTGCCACCGCACGGTCGTCGCGGTACAGCGTGAGATAGAGATGCGCGGCATCCCGACGGTACTCGTCACCGTCAGCCCGGAGGTCTCGGCGCAGATGCGACCGCCGCGCGCGCTCTACCCCAAGGGTTTCAAGATCGGCAACAGCATGGGGCGACCCCGTATGCGCGAGCTACAGAAACAGGTCCTGCGCGACGCGCTCACGCTCTTGACGGAGAACACGCGCCCCGGCTCGTATGTGACGCGCGAGTACCCGGACTACGGCGAGCAGTATGATCCCCCGAAGGTCAGAAGCTGAGGTGATGAGTGTCGGGTGATGGGTGAAAGTCCGGGCAACTCATCACCCACCAATCATCACTCATCACTTGTCACATATGAGCACTATAAAAACCATCGGGTTGATCACGGGGGGCGGCGACGCGCCCGGCTTGAACGCGGTCATCCGCGCGGTGGTGAAGACCGCCATCGGCGTCTATAACCTGCGGGTCGTCGGCGTCGAGGACGGCTTCGAGGGGCTGCTCGGCGAGACGAAGACGCACGAGCTGACCGCCGACGACGTGCGGGGCTTGCTGCCGCGCGGCGGCACGATCTTGGGGACGCGCAACCGCGGTCGCTTCGTGCTGCACGACGCCGGGGGCGACGTGAAACCCGAAGAGAGTTTCCGCGTCGCGCTCGATAATTTGAAGCGGCTCGAGATCGACGGGCTCATCGTCCTCGGCGGCGAGGGCTCGCTCGGCATCGCCCTGGAGTTCGACGCGCGCGGCGTGCCGGTCGTCGGCGTCCCCAAAACGATTGACAACGATCTCGCCTGCACCGAGCTGACCTTCGGCTTCATGACCGCGCTCGACATCGCGACCGAGGCGCTCGACCGCCTGCACACGACCGCCGCCTCGCACGACCGCGTGATGGTCTTGGAGGTGATGGGCAGGCACACGGGCTGGATCGCGCTGCACTCCGGCATCGCCGGCGGCGCGGACGTGATCCTGATCCCGGAAATCCCCTTCACCTACGAGACGGTCGTCGAGAAGATTCAGGAGCGCGAGCGCTGCCACCGCGAGTTCTCGATCATGGTCGTCGCGGAGGGCGCGAAGCCCGTCGGCGGGCAGGAGATTTACCAGGACCCCGGCGACCGCGAGCACGCGCCGCGCCTCGGCGGCATCGGCGAGATGGTCGCCAGAGAGATCGAGGCGCGCACCGGCAAGGAGTCGCGCTGCGTCGTGCTCGGGCACCTCCAGCGCGGCGGCACGCCCAACGCCTTCGACCGGATGCTCGCCACGAGCTACGGCTCGTGCGCCGTCCACGCGCTCATGCGCGGCGAGCGCGGGCGCATGGTCGCGCTGCGCGCGGCGGACATCATCACCGTCCCGATCTCGAAAGCCTGCGCCAGCATCAAGACCGTCAACCACGACAGCCAGCTCATCCGCACCGCGCGCGACGTCGGCATCAGCTTCGGCGCGCCCGACGAGGCGCAGCACCACGGCAAGGAAGTCTGCTAATCGAAGGATGAAGTAGGAAGGTGGAAGGATGAAAGTGTGATCACTCAAGCTGAGTCGTCTCTCGTTCATCCCTCATCCCTCATCCTTCATCCTTTTCTTCATACCACCGCGAGCCCTTCTAAAAACTGTAGATCGATCGAGCGCTCGCGGCGCGGCTCGTAGGTCGAGAGCGTGTCGAAGAGTGATTCGACGAGGTCGGGGTCGAACTGCGTGCCCGCGCCCGCGCGCAGCCGCCTGTGCGCCTCCGCGCGCGGGAGCCGCTGTCGGTAGGGGCGGTCGCTCGTCATCGAGTCGAAGGCGTCAACGACGGAGACGAGGCGCGCGCCGAAGGGAATCTCCGCGCCGCGCAGGCGGAAGGGGTAGCCGCCGCCGTCCCACCACTCGTGGTGATACCTGACCATCTCGCGCACCTCGCCCATGTGCGGGACGCCCGAAAGCGCGTCGTCGCCGTACTCGACGTGCAGGCGCATGAGCGCCATCTCCTCGTGGGTGAGCGCGCCGGGCTTGCAGAGCACGTTTTCGGGGACGCCGATCTTGCCGATGTCGTGCAGCAGCGCGCCGAGCTTGACGAGCAGCGCGTCCTGCTCGTTGAGCCCCGACTTGAGCGCGACCGCCTCGGCGAGATCGGCGGTCATGTTCGAGTGCTCGGCGGTGCAAGGGTCTTTGGCGAAGAGCAGCGTGACGAGCATCCGCGCCGTGGCGACGAACGACTGCCGCGCCTGCGTCTCGAGGATGCGGTTGCGCTCTCGCATCCGCGAGAGGACGAGCACGTTGTCAATCACGTTCAGCAGCTCGTGGTAGCCGAACGGCTTGTAGAGGTAGGCGGCTAACCCCGCGTCGAGCAGTCGCCGCTGTTCGTCGCGGTTGGCTGACTGCGCGGTGAGCATGATGACGGGCGTGTTTCGCAAGGCGGGATCGGGCGAGCGTAAGATTTCCTCGAAGACCTGCTTGCCCGTGAGATCGGGCATCACGTAGTCGAGCAGGATCACGTCGGGTCGCGCCTCGCGCGCGGCGCGCAGGCCGGCGCGACCGCAGTCGGCGCCGACGAAGCGGTAGCCCGCGCGGGCGGCGAGCGTGCGCCCGAACTCGATCTGCAAAGGGTCGTCGTCAACCATCAGGACGAGCTTCGGCTGGCGGGAATTTAGTTCGAACATGGCGTGCGTGGTGAGTCCGGCGCGTGCGGGCAAGGCGCGCGCCGAGCGTAAAAGACACCCCTCCCTTCTGCGAGACAGATCTCCGATCAGTGAGGTGAAGCTTTGGGGAGACTGCTGCACACGCGTCGCGCGGGGCGGCGCAACGTTCGGGATGTGTGGCTTTGTTTGGAGGAGAGTTGCGCCCGAAGCCGACAGTTTCGGGCGAGGTCTTTTCAAAGACGCGGGCGTGAGTATAATCGAAGCCAACGGTTTTGCAACCAATAAAGTTTCACGAAAGCGTTGTTTTTCGCGGCGTGTTTAACGCGGTACGACGGCGGACGAAGGAGACGAAAAGATCGTGACACAGAACGTCAAAGACAAACTGCGCGCCGAGCTGGACGAGCTGGAGTCGGAGCTGCGCGTGCACCTGCCGCGCGAGATCAAGCGCGCCAAAGAGTTCGGCGATCTCCGTGAGAACGCCGAGTACCACGCCGCGCTCGCGCGCCAGCAGTTCGTCCAGGCGCGCATACGCGACCTGCGCCAGCGCCTGAGCGAAGTCTCCTCGATTGATCTCTCGAAGATTCCGCGCGACCGCATCGCCTACGGCTCGACCGTCGTCCTCTACGACCCGGAGCGCGACGAAGAGGTGACCTACCGCCTCGTCACCGCGGAGGAGACCGATCCGCCCAACGGACTCATCTCCACCACCTCGCCCGTCGGTCGCAGCCTCATGGGGCGCGAAGAGGGCGACGAGGTGAAGGTCACCACACCGGGCGGCGCGCGCAACTTCGAGATACGACGCCTGACGACGCTGCACGACGAGGCGGAGACGAAAGATGAGGGCTGAAAGTGTGATCATCCGGCTGGCGGGATGATACGCTTCATAGCGGTTTTATCCCGCCAGCCGGATGATCAGTAGTTAGGCGCTTTCTCTTTTCTGATAGGAAGCATGGTGGTCTAAGCGCTTTCCGTGAGGTAGCGAAGTGAGTAAACAAGATAAAGGCTTTTCACGTCGCCAAATCCTGGGAATGGCGGTCGGCGTAAGCGGTCTGACACTTTGCGGTGACGCCCCTTCAATCCTCGCGCAAGCGACGACGACCCGCGTGTTCACGCCCTCGATAATCTTGGGTCCGTTTTATCCCCAGATAAAGTCTGCCGAACAGGACGCCGATTTAACCGTGCTCGCCGGAAGACAGAAACGCGCGGAAGGAAATGTCGTTCACCTCACGGGGCGGGTTACGAACATGAAAGGCGAACCCGTGCGCGGCGCCAAAGTCTCCGTCTGGCAGGCGAACACGCACGGGCGCTACCGGCATCAGAGCGACGCGAACCCTGCCCCGCTCGACCCTAACTTTCAAGGCTTCGGCACACAGACGACGGACGCGGAAGGGCGTTACCGCTTCAAGACCATCAAGCCCGGCGCGTACCCCGCGCCCGTCGTCGGGATGCGCGCGCCGCACGTCCACTTTGAGGTGGAGGCGAAGTACGACCGCCTCATCACGCAGATGTTCTTCCCCGGCGAGGCGCTCAACGAGCAAGATCATTTCTTGCAGTTCGTGAAGGGTCCGTACCGGGAAGCCGTAATTGCGAGACCGGCGCAGCCGACCGGGCGAATCGAAGCGGACGCGCTATCGTTCGTCTGGGACATCGTGCTGCTGTCGGGTTGAGCTTCGCCTGAAGCCACCAATGAGATAAGCGTGATCGGCTACGAGATGCACCGGCGGTGCTGTGCGTATGTCGTGAGAGAGTGGGCGGAGGCTAACGCGGAGGCTTCGATGTTCTGCCCGCAGTGCGGTCACGTGCAGGTTTCCGACGAGACGCGCTTCTGTTCGCGCTGCGGCTTGTCGCTCGGCGCGGCGTCTGAGCTGCTCGCCGGAAGCGATGAGCAACTCCGGCGTGAGAAGCGGGAGCTGACGGGCGTCTCGTTGCTGCTGGCGACCGTCCTGATGCTGTTGAACTTCCTGATCGTGTTCGGCGTCGTCACGCTGCCGCACCTGTCGAATCCGGTCTTCCTTTGGATCTGGCTCCCTTTCGTCGTCGGCTCGCTCGCGACCGGCGGCATCGGCTTGGCGAGCCTGCTCCGCAGCAGCTACTTCAGGAGGGTGAAGGAGCGCGAGTCGCGGCTGTACCTGTCGAGAGTTGACGAGCGGCGTCAGACGTTGACTGAAGGGACGACGAGCGCGAGCATCAACGCCGGGACGGTGCCGCTCCTGGCGGAGCCCGCGAGCGTCACCGAGACGCCGACGCGCGAGTTAGAGGCGATCCCCAGAGATGTCGGGCGTTAGCCGCTATTAAGTGAACGTATTAAATGCCGCGGCGTCTAGCCTAGCCCCGCGCCTCGCCTCAAGAGCGACTCTCCGACGGCGGGCGATTTTCTTGACAGGGCGTCGCCCGCGTCCCTATCATTCAACGCTTGTTCGGGAGGCGCTCGGCGGCGGCTCCCGCGTGGCGGCAAACGGCGAGAGTTTGAGGAAGCGAAGTCTTGTTTGGGGCGAGCATCGGGCGCGGCGCGCTGCGGATCATTGACGCGATGGTGCGCGCCTTGGCGCGCGGGCGCGTCAACCCGAACTGGCTGACCGTCATCGGCGTCTCGATCAACGTCGGGTCGGGTCTCCTGTTCGGCTTCGGCTACTTCTTCTACGCGGGCACTGTCTTAATCGTCGCCAACCTCTTTGACATGCTCGACGGCAAGGTCGCACGCCTGTCGGGTCGCGTCACGCGCTTCGGCGGCTTCCTCGACTCGTCGCTCGACCGACTGTCCGACATGGTCGTCTTCGTCGGGCTGATGATCTTCTACGCGCGCGACACCGGGTTTCACTCGACCTTAAACGTCTTCCTCGCGGGCGCGGCGATGATGGGATCGGTCTTGGTGAGCTACACGAGCGCGCGCGCCGAGAGTATGATCCCGAAGTGCGACGTGGGATTTTTAAGGCGACCGGAGCGCGTCGTGCTCCTCATCATCGGCGCGCTCTCGACGCACGCGGGATCGAGTAACTACTTCGCCAACCGGATGCCCGCGGTGCTCTGGGTGCTGGCGGTCGGCTCCTACTGGACGTTCGCGCACCGCATGTACCACACGTGGCGCGAAGTCTTGCGCGCCGACGCGGCGCTCGCGCAAGCGGCGGACGCCGACCGCGTTCAGACGACTGAGCGCGCGGCGGCGCGCGAGGCAGTGGCGGGCAAGGCGGACGCATCAAAAGCTGACGACGAGCGGCGGCGCGGAACTGTCGCCCCGAAGCGGGCGTTTTAGAGTTCGGGAAGTTTTGCTGGTCGGAAAAGAGCAGGTTTGAAAATGGAGTCTCCCACGTTGACGATCTGCCCGTGCTGCGGCGCTGGCGTGTCTGCCGATCTGCGCGTCGCGCCTTGCGGGGGGTGCGGCGCGCTCTCCGTCGGTCCGCCGCTGGCGCGCCCCGAAACGGTGCTGCCCGCCTACACGCTCACCGCCGCGGTCGCCGCCGCGGGCGCGCTCGTCGCGCTCGTCTTCGCCGCCGCAACCCTCGTCTCGCTCCTCTCGCAGAAGCCCGTCTCTTTCTCCTTCTGGGACGTCGCCGCCGCCGCCGAGACCGCCGCGTGGCGCCTGAAGTTCGTGCTGCTGCCGCTGGCGATCATAGCCTTCGTCGGCGGCGCGCGCTCGCTCGCGCACGTGAGCCGCGCGCCGGAGCGTTTCGCGTGCGTGCGCTTCGCGCTCGGCGGGCTCGCCGCGTCGGCGCTGGTCGCCGTCGCGCTGGTCGCGCTCGTCGCCGTCACGGTGCCGGAGCGCCTGCGCCAGCGCGAGCTCGCGCGCGAGGCGGCGCGCGACGCCGAGGCGTACAACGTCGTCAAGGCGCTGCTCGCGTACCAGCAGGAGTTCGGCACGCTCCCGACGAGCGCCGACGATCTGCGAAAGCTCCCAGACCCGGACGGCTCGGTCGCGCGCGCGGCGCGGATGCTCTCGCCGGGCGCGGCGCAGTACGAGCCCGCCTCGACCATCGCGTCGCTGCCCGCGCAGAAGC
>JAIVGV010000090.1 GCA_020201365.1 Acidobacteriota bacterium | reverse complement strand
CTCGATCCGCCGCGCCATCGAGTTGGCTCTGAACGTCGCCGACACGCAAACCTCCGTGCTCATCCAGGGCGAGTCCGGCACGGGCAAGGAACTACTCGCCAACCTGATCCACTACAACTCGCAGCGGCGCGAGCGACGCTACGTCAAGCTCAACTGCGGCGCGATCCCCGAAACGCTCCTCGAGTCCGAGCTGTTCGGTCACGAGAAGGGCGCGTTCACGGACGCGCGCGCGCGCCGGCGCGGCAAGTTCGAGGAAGCTGACACGGGCACGCTCTTCCTCGACGAGATCGGCGAGATGAGTCTGTCCGCGCAGGTCAAACTTTTGCGCGTGCTGCAGGACGGCGAGTTCACGCGCGTCGGCGGCAACGAGGTCGTCAAGACGGACGTGCGCGTCGTCGCCGCGTCGAACGTTGACTTAGAGAAGGCTGTCGAGCAGGGGACGTTCCGCCGCGATCTCTTCTACCGCCTCTCGGTCTTCCCCGTGCGCCTGCCGCCCCTGCGCGAGCGGCGCGAAGACGTTCACCCGCTCGCCGTACACTTCATCGAGCACTACAAGCAGAAGACCAACCGCTTCGTCTCCGGCATCTCCCGCGACGCGCTCGCCGCGCTCGTCTCCTACGACTGGCCCGGCAACGTCCGCGAGCTGGAGAACGCCGTCGAGCGCGCCGTCATCATCGCGTCCGGCAGGCAGATCGAATTAGACGATCTACCCGAAGCGATCAGCCGCCCCGTCTTGGAGGAGCGCGCGAAGTTGAAGACCACGCGCGCGCGCGCGGCGAAGGAGGGGCGCGCGGTGAAGCTGGAGATCGAGGTGCCCGCGCCGATGGACGAGATCGAGCGGCGCGCCATCGAAGCCACGCTCGACTACACCTCGGGCGACAAGTCGCGCGCGGCGCGCACGCTCGGCATCGGGCGCAAGACCCTCTACCGCAAGCTCGAAGCCTATCGCGACGCCGCGACCGGCGCCGCCGACGTGCCGCCGGACGCGCCCACCGAGTAAAGCCTTTGCGCCGGGCGGGGGGAGTCCTGCGGGAGCGAAAGAAGTCTCACCAATTCCCCCATCCGATGTTAGAATGCCTCGCCTGCCTGTAACACCGTCGGGAAGCGGACTCCTCTTCGTCGCCGTTCGTGCCGCCCCGACACGGATCAAAATTTCGTCTTCCAAGATTAGCCCGCGAGGAAACCTCCGATGGTCTCTCCCCTGATCGTTCTGACCGCCTCCGCGACGGAGGCGAGCGAGTGGCGGCACAGCATCTGGCAGCAGATGATGTCTGCGACCATCCCCGCCAAGTACGCCAAGACCTTCATCAACCAAGACTCGCTCGCCAACGAGTCGTGGGCGGACGGGCGCGCCAAGTACGTCCCGAACGGTCTGCGCATGGTCGAGACGCTGCTGCTCAGGGAGTACGACGAGCGCGACGTGGTGACCTGCTACGTCGAGAACCTAGAACGCTTCGTCGGCGCGGAGACGCGCGTTCTCGCCGTCCACGCGCACAACCCGCTCGGCATCTCCTACGCGACGGACGTTTACTCGAAGCTCGGCGGGGAGAACCTGACGCCCTTAAACGCCGCCGAGTTCATCAAGATCGTCACGCACCCGGTCGTTCGGAAATACAGACCGAAGATCGTCGTCGGCGGACCCGGCGCGTGGCAGTTGGAGAAGGCTGGCAGGCTCGACGAGTTCAAGATTGATTACCTGATCGACGGCGAGATCGAGCGCGTCTTCGGGGAGCTGTTCAGACGGATCATCGAGGGCGATCCGAGCCTTCCACGCCTCGTCAAGCTCCCGAAAGACACGCAGCCGACGGTCGAGGAGATTCCGGTCGTGCGCCACCGCTCGACCTTCGGCGTCGTCGAGATCACGCGCGGCTGCGGTCGCGGCTGTCAATTTTGTTCCCCCGCGACGAAGGTCGGACGCTCCTTCCCGCTCTCGCACATCCTCTCCTCAGCCGAAGTCAACGCGCGCGAGGGCGCGACCGAGATCATGGTCGCGTCCGAAGACATGTTCCTCTACGAGCAACTGCCGAACTTCACGCCGAACGTCCCCGCGTTAGAAACACTCTTCCGCTCGATCAAAGCCGTGCCGGGCATCGAGACTCTTCAGACCTCGCACATCACGATGGCGCCGGTCGTCAAAGACCCGACGATCATCGAAAGGCTCGCGCCGCTCACCGTCCCCTACTCGCACGTCCACCACAAGGACTCGACCGACCCGACCAAAGGCGTCGCCGATCCGATCATCGGCTTGGAGACGGGCAGCCCGCGCCTCTTCAACCAGTTCATGAAGGGCAAGGCTTACCCCTACAAGGCGCACCAGTGGCGCGACGTGGTGCTGAAGGGCATGGAGGTTTTGAACCGGCACAACTGGTATCCCTTCTGCACCTTCATCATCGGTCTGCCCGGCGAGACCGACGAGGACACGAAGCAGTCGCTCGATCTGCTCTACGACTTGCGCGACATGAAGGGGACGATTGTCCCGACGTGGTTCGTGCCTCTGGAAGACACGCGGATGGCTGGCAAGGCGAGCGCGAAGCTCGTCGAGATGACCGACTTGCAGTGGGAGTTCTTCTTCACCTGCTGGCGCTACAACCGCGAGTTCTGGCGCGGGCGCATCAACCCGATGAGCAAGTTCACGCTCGGCGTGCCCTTCTACTACTACCTGCTCGGTCGCCGCCTCTTCGGCAACGGCATCAAGTACCCGCTCTACCGCCTCGCCGGACTCCCCGACCGCTTCACGCGCCGCCGACTCTACCTCGACTTCACCGCCCGCCCGCGCCGCCCCGAAGGCTTGCGCCCCTTCGACCGCGAGATCGTCCCCGGCTTCGAGACCATCAAAGGTCTCAACATGATTGACGCCTCCGCGCTCCAACACATCCAGCCGACGGCGGCGACTCAGGCGCAGGCTTCGGGCGACTGAAGCGACAGCTTTCAACCACAAAAGAGGCGGGCGCTGTCGGTAGCGCCCGCCTCTTTTGTGAAAGGGAGACTGTTAAATAATTCGGTCGCTCTTCTCCAGGTTATGCCTTGCGCAAAGGAGTTGGACATTATCGGAGGTCATTGAAGTTCCGCCCTTTGAAAAAGGAAGGATATGATCAAAGTGTAATTCGTCCGTCGCATCGCAAACTGCACATTTCCCGCCGTCACGTTTCCAGACCTCTAGCTTGATAACAGTAGGTATGACGCGTCTTCTGACAGGGTTGGCAGGAGCGGGAGAAGTGAAATCTTCCTCGCCTTCTACAGCAAGTAGTTTAAACTTGAACACGGTTCGCTTCTGCGCCTGCACTCTCCAAGAATCTGCTAGATGAAAGATACCGTTATATGACCAGACGCCGGGCAGAATTTTCTCATATACGCGCACCCTTTCAGGCTCCCTTAATCCATTCTTAAACTCCTGCGCAGCTCGATGGAATTTACCGTTCTCGGTTAGCAGACCGGACGGGAAAGTCTCCGGCTGGTCGAGCAGTTTCGGGTTGGGCATCTTTTGGCTGCGCGGAACGTCATGTCCTTCATAGATCAGCGTGAACCCTCCGTCCAAGACTTGATCGTGATACGGCGCGTTTGGTCGCAGAGACATTAAGATCACTGAGTGCGTGCCGCCGACACCAAAATTCATTCCGCGCTGGAGGCTCAAGCCTTCACGCTGACACATCTCAATGTAAGAAATAATCTCGTTCGGCATTTGCTAAGAAAGCCCGCCGCGTTAGTCGTCGGGCGGCGGCTCGCCCTGCTCGGCGGCTTGCTTGCGTAGCTGCTCGATGATGGACTCGATGGCGGGCGCGAGCTTGCCCGTGGGCGCGAGCTGCAAGTATTTCTCGTAAGCCGCGACCGCCTCCTTGTACTTCTCCTGCTTCTCGTAAGCCTCGCCCAACAACTGGTAGAGCACCGGCTCGGAATCCGAAAGCTGCGCGACGGCTTTACTGAACTCGGCAGCCGCGCCCGCGTAGTCGCCCTTCTCTTGCAGGACGATGCCGACGCCCGTGTGCGCTTCGGGCTGGAAGCCGCGCGCCTCTTGAATCGCGCGGCGGTAGGCAGAAAGCGCCGCCGCGTCGTCGCCCGCCGAGTGGTGTATGCGCCCCTCGACGGCGGACGCTTCCGGGTAGGCTCGCGGCGCGCGCGCGTCCCGCGCCGCCTCGACTTCCGCAAGCGCCGCGTTGAAGTCGCCGAGTTCCGCGAGCGTGCGCGCCAGCCCGACGTGCGCCGCCGCGTAGCGCGGGCGCAGCGAGAGCGCGCGGCGGTAGAGTTCGACCGCGGACTTGCGCGATTCATCCGTCGCCTTGTCGCGCGCCTCTTCCGCGTCCTGGAACGCGCGCTCCGCTTCGTCCGCCGGGCGTGTGACGGGGACGCTCGCGCGACCCGACGCGACCTGCGCCGCCGTCAGCACGACGACGCTCTCGGCTAATCCTTTCGCGCGGACGCGCAGGACGTGCGCCGCTCGCGTCACGCTGTTCAGCTCGATCTCGCCCTTCTCGTCCGTCAGGCCGCGACGAACGTCGTCAAGCCACACGACCGCATTCGGCGCGGACGCGACGACGAGCGACTTCGCGGGTAGCGCGGCGATGTTAGCGCCGGTCGTCCTTGCCTGCGCGCCTGTCTTTGCCGTCAGCGCGGCAGTCGTTTTCGTCGTTGTGCTTGTCGCCGTCTTCTTCGGCTGCGCCGTGCTCTTCTTCACGGCGGCGCGCGGCTTGCGCGTCTGCGCGCGCGCGGCGTTGAAGTTGAGAGACGCGACGGCGAGGAGGAGAAGCGCGCACGTCGTCTGTCGCAAACGAATCGTCGCCTTCGTTCTCATTGCTCGTTGTCCTCGTGCGGCTCTTCGTCGGGTTTGACGCGGCGCGGGCGCACGGTGTTGTCGTTCGACGCGTTCGCGTTCGCGTCTTGCGCGGGGCGCACGGCGCGCGCGCCGACTTCCGGGCGGAACTGCCCGCGCCCGTCGTAGAGCCGCTGGTACTGCAAGGTGTTGCGGATGATGCCCTGCACGTACTGCCGCGTCTCTTTGAAAGGGATCGCCTCCGCCCACTCGTCTATCTCCGAGGGCAGCTCCGTCTTCCAGCGCGCCGCGCGTCCGGGTCCCGCGTTGTACGCCGCCGCCGCGTACTCGACGCGACCGTAGGCGTCGAGCTGCGCGCGCAGGTACGCCGTGCCGAGCTTGATGTTGAGCTGCGGGTTGAACAAGTCCTCGACCGACGACGGCGGCGCGACTCCGATCCGTTGCGCGGTGCGCTGCGCCGTGTCCATCACGAGCTGCATCAAGCCGTAGGCGCTCGCGCGCGAGACGGCGCGCGGATCGAAGACCGTCTCCTGCCGGATGAAGGCTGCGACGCGGTAAGGGTCGAGCCCGCGCGCCTTGGCTTCTTGCGTGATCGTGTCCCAGTAGGCGAGCGGGTAGAAGGCGTCCCACTCCTCGCGCGTCAACTCCTCGGGCTTCATCTGCGCGTAGTCCGGGTACGGCTTCTGCATCGCGAGCAAGGCTTGCAGGTTCTGGTTGCGCGAGCGAAGTACCCGCGCCTTCGCGAGATTCAGGCGCGGGCTCGACGGCGCGTTCTTCAAGACTCGATCAACCTCTTCGACCGCCCAGTCGTCCAAGCCGACGGCGTTCAACTCGTCGGCGCGCTTGAGCGGCTCGTTCGCCTCCGCGCCCGCAGTCTCTTCCGCGACCGTCACCGTGCTCAGGTTTTTGATGGCGCGCGCGCCGGGCGTATCGGGCGCTGGCGCGACGGGCGGGTCTGCCGTCGGAGAGGAGCGGCGGAGTGCGTCGAGCCTTTGCTTGGCGAGGTAGCCGTACCAGTTGGCGTCGTAGCGCTGAAGCATCGCCTCGTAAAGGAGGTACGCTTGATCCTTCAAGCCGGCGCGCTCGGCGTCGCGCGCAGCCCAGTAGCCGGCGCGCCCGCGGTTGTCGGTGTTGCGGTCGGCGTAGTACGCGACGTGTTCGAGCAGCAGGCGCGCGGACTCCGAGTAGTTCTTCGCCTCGTGCGCCGCCCAAGCCAGCTCGAACTGCGACTGCGCGGCTTCCGGCGCGCCCGGATAAGCCGCGACCGCCGCGCGGAAGAAACTTTGCGCCGTCGCGTCGTCCTTCAAATCCTTCGCGACGAGACCGACCAGAGTGTTCGCGCGCCGCGTCCGCGCGTCGTCGGGAAACGCGCGGCGCATCTCCGTGATCGTCGCGCGCGCCGCGTCCCACTGTCTAAGTCTCGCCTGCGACTGCGCGAGGTAGAGCATCGCTTCCGCGCGTGTGTCCGCCGCGCCGGTCGGCACGGCGTTGAGAGCAGTCGTCGCTTCCGCGTAGCGCTTGGCGTTGAAGGCTGCGACGCCCTGACGCAGGCGCGACTGCGCCTCGGCGGTCGCGGGGAAGCGCGCGAAGGCGAGGGCGAAGGCGTCTGCGGCTTCGGCGTAGCGCGCGGCTTCGTAGAGCTTGTTCGCGCGCGTGATCGCTTCGTCTGCGTTCTGCGGGACTATCGCGCCGCCCATGCGCGCGAGCGCCGTCTGCGCCTCGACCGCTTCCTGAGAGGCGGGCGCGTAAAAAACGATGCGCCGGTAATTGTTGACGACCCCGTTGACTACTGATGCCGTAGTCGCGTTGCTCATTTGTCGTTCGTAAGATTTCGCCGTCAACAGCAGCGCGGCGGGATCGTTCGCGTCCGAGAGTTTTTTGACGAGCGCCGGGACTGCCGCCGCCTCGTTGTTCTCTAGCGCAACTTCGGCGTCGCGCAAGAGCGCGTCGCGTGCGCGCGTTGAGGAAGGGAAGTCGCGCGCGAGCTGCTCGTAGGCGGCGCGGGCTTCGGCGCGGCGGTTGGCACGGGCTAAGGCGTCGGCGCGCAAGCTGAGCGCGTAGTCGGGGACGGAGGTGAGGCGGAAGATTTTGTCGTCGAGGAGCGACGCCGCGCCGACGAAATCGTTCGCCGCGATCTTGATTCTGGCGCGCACCATGCGCGCGAGGGCGGCGACGGTCGTGTTCGGGTTCTCCGTCTCGATTTGCTGGACGGCGCTCTCGGCGGGCAGGCGGTCAACGTCCGCGTGCGTGAGCGCGCGCAGGCGCTCGACCGTCTGCGGCGGGGCGGGGCGCGCCTGCTGCGCGCGGCAGCTCGCGACCGTGAGCGGC
>JAIVGV010000089.1 GCA_020201365.1 Acidobacteriota bacterium | reverse complement strand
GCGGTAGTGGCCGCGCGAGACCTTGATCGCTTCCCAACCGGGAAACGCGCGCAGCAGCTCGCACACCAAGCCCGTCTTGCCCGAGTTCGACGTGAAGCCGCCGACGGCGACGACAGTTGGCGTCATAAAAGATTCTCTTCCGACGTGGGCTTATGCTACTTCACCGCCCGCGCGCGTTGCAAAGCGCGTCGCGCCGCCCGCCGCGCGCGCTTGGCAAGCGGCGCGTTTCCGCGTTATAGACTAAGCGCCCCCGACATTCCTGCGGCGAGACATGAAGGACGCCCGATGGCTGACGACGCGAGCGACAGCGACACACTCCGCCGCATCCGCGACGTGCTCGAACGCGCGGGCGACGCGGCGCACGCGGGCGCGCCCGCCGAGTCCGCCGCCTACCGCTGGCTCGCGCACGGCTTCGACGACCCCGAAGAGATCGCCGACTGGCTCGCCGCGCGCTGCTTCCACCCCGACCGCGCGCACGAGCTGGAGCGCGCAGGGCTCACGCCCGAACAAGCCTCGCTCAAAACGTCCGCCGGTCGCGGCGGCTACGAGGACACCATCGCCTACAAGTTCGCCCAAGGCGATCTCAGCCTCGAAGAGGCGCGCCGGATCGTGACGAGCGACTTCTGGAACGGATAAGAATGAGCCACAGAGGGCACAGAGGGCACAGAGAAAAAGTATGAACGATGAGTAAGACAAGCGGTCTTGCAGTTCATCGTTCCGCGCTCCTACTTCATCGTTTCCCCCTCTGTGATCTCTGTGCCCTCTGTGGCTAAAGGTCTTCCCATGACGAACGAATCGAGACCGCCGACGATCCTCTGCCTCGCGAGCTACGAGAAGGGGCACGAGTTTTTGCGCGAGTGCAAGCGGCGCGGCTGGCGCGTGCTGCTGCTCACGTCGCTCAGTCTCAAAGACTCAGCCGAGTTCCCGCGCGACGCGGTTGACGAGCTGTTCTACATGCCCGACCGCGCGAAGAAGTGGAATCTGAAGGACACGATCAAGAGCGTCAGCTACGTCGCGCGCACCGAGACGATTGACGTGATCGTGGCGCTCGACGACTTCGACTTGGAAACAGCCGCCGCGCTGCGCGAGCACCTGCGCGTCCCCGGGATGGGCGAGACCACCACGCGCTACTTCCGCGACAAGCTCGCCATGCGCGTGCGCGCGCTGGAAGCTGGCATACGCGTCCCCGAATTCGTCCACGCGCTCAACTACGAGCGCCTATGCGACTACACGGCGCGCACGCCAGCGCCGTGGCTCCTTAAACCCCGCTTCGAGGCTTCCGCCACGGGCATCAAGAAGATCGACGCGCCCGAAGAGCTGTGGCGCGCGCTCGACGCGCTCGGCGACCGGCAGTCGTTCCACCTCCTCGAGCGCTACGTGCCCGGCGACATCTTCCACGTTGACACGGTCGTCTTCGGCGGCGAGGTGAAGTTCGTCTCCGCCAGCCGCTACGGTCACCCGCCCCTGGACGTGGCGCACGGCGGCGGCATCTTCACCACGCGCACGCTCCCGCCCGACTCCGCCGACGCGCGCGCGCTCTTCCGCCTCAACGCGCGCGTCCTCGCGGCGATGAGCCTGCCGCGCGGCGTCTCGCACACGGAGTTCATCAAGTCGCGCGCCGACGGCGAGTTCTATTTTCTGGAGACGGCGGCGCGCGTCGGCGGCGCGAACATCGTCGAGCTCGTCGAGGCGGCGACGAATGTTAACCTCTGGCGCGAGTGGGCGAAGATCGAGACGCAGCGCGGCGCGGGCGAGTACGAGCCGCCGCCCGCGCGCGCGGACTACGCCGGGCTCATCGTCTCGCTCGCCCGCCAGGAGCGACCCGACACGTCCCGGTACGACGACGCGGAGATCGTCTGGCGACTCAAGAAGCCCTCGCACGCCGGTCTCATCGTCCGCTCCGGCGACCCGGCGCGCGTCGAGCGACTGCTCGACGAATACTCGCGCCGCTTCGCCGAAGACTTCTTCGCGAAGCTCCCGGCGGCGGAACGACCCCTCAGCTAGTCAGCCATCATTCGGCGCGTTCGAGCGGCGGAGCGACCGCGATGAAGTCTTCGGCGAAGCGCGCGGCGTACCCGTCTAACAACTCGCGCACGCGCGCGGCGCTCGCGGCGCGGACGATGAGCGAGACGTGGTGGCGCTTGTGCGGGCGGGCGACGATCTCGGCGTCGGTGTAGGCGGAAGTGTCCGGGTGCTCTTGCCGCGCGAGCGAGAGGATGATGCCTGCGTAGTCGCGGCGCGGCGCGGGCGGCTCGTAAGTCTGCCCTTCGTCGGTCAGCTCGACGCGCGCCCACTCGCGCCAGAGGTTGACGCCGCTCGCGGCTTCGAGGCTCTCGGCGGTGAACGCGCCGCCGACGCGCGCGGCGATCTCCAGGAAATAGAGCTTGCCGTCCTCCGCGCCGCGTATGAACTCGGCGTGCGTCGCCCCGCGCCGCAAGCCCAGCGCGTTGATGACCTGCCGGTTGATCTCCAGAAGATCGCTCCTCAGCTCCGAGTCGTACTCGACGGTCGTCGAGAGAAAAGCGCCCCCCTCGTGCGCGACGTTCATCGGCGGGCGCCCGTAGGCGCTCACGCCCGCGAACTTCACCTCGCCGCCGAAGACGATTGAATCAACGTGGAACACGTCGCCCGCGACGAACCGCTCCAACAGGTGGAACGACGCGCGCTCGTGCGGTCGCGCCCTCGCGTCGAGCGCGTCCATCGCGCGCCAGACCTGCTCCGTGTCAGCCATCTTCCGCACGCCGATGGCGGAGACGTCCGTGCGCGGCTTGATGATCCACGGGGGCTGGACGCGCTCCATGTACTCGCCGACTTCCTGATAATTCAGCAGGTGTACGAACTCCGGCACGCGCACGCCGGCGGCGCGCGCGACCGCGCGCATGGCGAGCTTGTCGCGGAAGAGGCGCGCGTGTGAGCTGGTCAGACCGGGCAGGCGCAGGTGCTCGCGCGCGAGCCCGGCGGTGATCACGTCGAACTCTTCGAGCGCGACGACGCGACTGACGCGGCTGCGGTGCGCGATCTCGGAGGCGACCTGGATGAAGACTTCGGGCGGCGCGTCGTCCGGGAGCGGGAAGAAGGCTTCGAGCGCGTCGTGCGCCCAGTCGTCGTGCCGGCGCTTCTCGCGCGTGAGCAGGAAGACGCGCGCGCCCCGCGCCTTCGCCTCGCACATGAAGTCAACGCCTTTGAAGTAGCTCGCGAGGCAGACGATCACGGGCGCGGCATCCGTCATGGGCGACTATCTAACCCGAACGCGACGCGCCGCGCAAGTCATTTAGCCACAGAGGGCACAGAGGGCACAGAGGAAGAAAGAAGAAACGATGAAGGAGGAACGATGAACGATGAAGTGAAGGCAGCTTGCCTTTCGTTCATCGTTCCGCGTTCCTCCTTCATCGTTCTCCTCTCTGTGTCCTCTGTGCCCTCTGTGGCTCAAACCCTGTCAATAGATGTTGAAGTTGTAGTTGATCGTCGCCCACTGCGAGACGCGGCGCCCGTCCTTCTCGGCGGGCGTGAAGGTGATGCGGCGCGCGGCTTCCATCGCGCGCTCGGTGAGCCCGTCGGGCAGACGGCTCAAGGCGACGATGTTCGTCACCGTCCCGTTCGCGTTGAGGACGAAGCGGAGCGTGACGGTGCCGGTGATCTGGTCGCGGCGCGCCTCGTCCGTGTAGAGCGGCTCGGGGCGCGAGGTGACGACGGCGCGGCGCGTCACCTCGCTCACTTTGAAAACGCGATTCGAGTCCGACGACGCGCCGCTGCCCCTGCCGGGACCGCAGCAGCCGATGCTCGAATCGCCGCCGCCAGTGTTGAAGTCTCTGCCGCGACCGTAGCCGGAGCCTTCGCCTTCACCGACTCCGCCGCCCGTGCCCGTGCCGATGCCGCCGCCCGCGCCCGATCCGGCGGACGGCTCAGTCGCCTTCGACTTCGGATCGCCGTAGTTGATGTCGCGCGGGTCGGGCGGGAACAGGACGGGATCGGCTTGGATGGACGGCGGCGTCGGAAGCTGTGGCTGCGTGATCGCGGGCGGGTGCGGATCGGGCGCGGCGAGCTGCTGCGCGAGCGACGCTTCGGGGAGCTTACCCGTCACCGGCGGTTTCTCTTCCCGCTGCCCGCCGCCGCCACCGCCGCCCGGCTTCTCAAACTTCTGCTTCTGCCCGCCGCCGTGCCCGGAGCCCGCTACACCAGCGCCCGTCGCGTCCGGCTTCTTGTCTTCGGGGACGGGGCTTAACCAACTCACGACGCCCAACTCTTCCTTCGTCGTGCTCGCGAACCGCGCCGCGCCGCGATCCAGCGCGACGAGCGCGACGACGACCGTCAGCACGACCGCGAACGACGCCGCCACGCCGTAGCCCACGTTCTCCCGCGCCAGCGCGCGACCCGCCGCGCGCGCGTAGGCGACGCAGAAGCGGCGCGCGAAGCCGAGCGCGTCGCGCCGCAGCTCTTCGCGCGTCAGCCTCGCCTCGCGCGCCACCTCCGACAGCTCCGCCGCGAGCCGACGCGGCAAGCTCTCCTGCTCCAAGATCGTCAGACGGAACTCGCCGCGCCGCGCTCCCGCCAGCGCCAGCCCCCCGACGAAACTCTCCGCGATGCCGTAACCTTCCATCGTCTCCTCCTCCCGTTTTGCGAACTCGCGGCGGTAAGAACCGACGACCCGCGCGCGCAGCGACTCCGAAGCCTCGCCGACGCGCCAACTCTCAAGCAGCGACTTCAGCTCCGACTCGTCCGCCTCGTCGAACGGCGGACTCGCGCCGTCGAACGGCTCGCGCGCCGCGTCGTCGAACGCGCCCGCGTCGCCGCCTCGTGTCGGAGAGCGCCGGAGTCTGTTCCGCCGTGTCGTCATCAATCTTTCGCCGCCAGCTCAGCGCCGCATGGAGACAGGTGCGGCGCGAGCGTCCTCCTCAAACTCCGGCGCGCACGAAACAGCCGCGCCTTCACCGTGCCCGCGTCCGCGCCGACCACCCCGGCGACTTCCGCGAGCGACAGCCCTTCGTACTCGAACAGGATCAGAGCCTCGCGCTGCAAGGGCGGAAGCTCGCCGACCGCGCGCCTCACGATCTCGCCCAGCTCCGCGTCGAGCAGACGCGCGAGCGGCTCTCCTCCGGCGCACGGCTCGCGCGCGCGCCGACCGTTTCGCCCGTCGCCGTCGCCCTCCGCGCCGTCAAACTCGCACTCCCGCGCGGCGCGGCGGAAGACTTTGAGCGCGCGGTGGCGCACCATGCCGTAGAGGTAACTGCGCAGCGAGCCGCGCGCGGGATCGAAGCGCGACGGCGGCGAGGGCGCTTCCGGCGAGTGCGATCCCGACAGGGACGAACCGTCGTCGTCCTCATCGCCGCGCTCGTCGTCGCGCGCGCGGACGAGATCGAGGAAGCAGTCGTGCACGACGTCTTCGGCGGCGGCGCGCGACGCGAGCAGTCGGCACGCGAAGCGGAACATCGCCGCGTGGTGGCGCTCGTAGATCGCCAGGAACGCCCCCTCGTCGCCGCGGCGCGCGCGCCGCAACAGGCACTCGTCTCTCTGTTCGTCCGGCAAATCGTGTAGCCCGCGTTCGCGACCTTGCGTCAGCTCACCGTCGCTGTGAATGACCGCGAGGCGGTGGAAAGGTTACGCGGCGTCGAAAGAATTTTTTGGGAGACGAAAAGACGCCGCGCCGTCGCCGCCTTAGTTGCCGGCTCGCGCGAGCGTGGTTGTTTTGATCACAAAAAACTTTCCTCGCGTGGAGTGAAAGAGGTTCGCGCGAGAAAAAAATTTTCGGTCGCTACAACTCGCCCGCGAGAACCTTGCATCACACGCGCAGATTCGGAGGTGCCCAACATGAGTCGTAGATGGCTCTGCCTTCTGCGTTGTCTCATCGTCTGCCTCTGCGTCGTCCCGTTCGTCGTCGTCTCCTCCGGCACGAGCGCGCAGCCAGCCAGCACGATCCGCGTCAGCGAAGCCGCGACGCGCCTGACAATCGCCGACAGCTCGCTCAAGCTCTCGCTCCCCGTCGAGAACTCCGCCGCGAAGCCGACACCGGCGCGCGTCCGTCTCGAACTGCTCGACCCGCAGGATCGTGTCGTCTCGCGCGCTGACGTGACGGCGAAGCTTGCGCGCGGCACGACGCGCGTCGAAGGCGCGCTCGGCACGACGGGCTTCGAGCGCTACGGGTCGGAGCGGCGCGAGCTCGTCTGGTATCGCGTGCGCTACCGCGTCGAGCCCGCGCCGCCCGCCGATCCTTCCGCCTTCAACGCCGCCACGGGCGTCGTCTCCGTCTCGGAGATCGCGCGCGACCTCTTCGAGCTGCGCGTCGCCACGTCCGGGCGCGTGCGCGAGGGGCAGCTCCTGCACGCGCAGGTGCAGGCGACGCACCCGCTCACGGGTCGCCCGGTGCGCGGCGTCCGTCTCGAAGGCGAAGCCTCCTTCGACGACGAGCACGACGAGACGCAGAGGATCAAGGCGCGCGGCGAGACCGGCGCGGACGGCACCGCCGCGCTCGACTTCCAACTGCCGCGCGCGATCCCGGACGACGACGTTGACTTGGACGTGACGGGTCGCCTCGGCGAAGTGGTGCGCGAGGAGTCGAGCAGCCTCGATCTCGACCGCCGCGTCCGCGTCCTCCTGAGCACAGACAAGCCGCTCTACCAGCCCGGTCAGACCGTCCACCTGCGCGCGCTCGTCGTGACGAACGCGGAGCGCGCGTTAGCCAACGCCGAGGGCACGCTGAAAGTAGAAGACCCGGAATCGCAGACCGTCTTCGACGCGACGCTCAAGACCTCGCGCTTCGGCGTGGCGAGCGCCGACTGGAAGCTCGCAGACAACACGCGCCTCGTGCGCGAGACCGAGCGCGAGTGGAACTACGCCGAGCAGCGCTACGACACGAAGGAGGCGGAGAAGTACGAGGGCGAGCTGGACGAGGCGGGCGGCTTCAAGGCGCGCGTTGATCTGACGAAGGCGCACGAGGAACTCGCCGACAGCTCCTGGCGTCGCTTCGACGATCTCACCTTCGCCGCATACGTCACAGACCCGACGACGAACCGCACGGAGCAGCGCCGCTTCCGCCTGCGCGTGACGAAAGAGCCCGTCCACATCTACGTCGCGCAGGCGAACCGCGAGCAGTCGCGCACGCTCCCGCTCGAATTCTTCGTCGCCACCTCTTACGCCGACGGCTCGCCCGCCGAGTGCGAGGTGAGGATCGAGGAGAAACTTTCCGACGAATCCACGCACACGGGCGCGGCGGCTCGCGGGGGCGCGCACAAGCCGCTCGCGAAAGTCGTGAAGACGAACCGCCTCGGCGTCGCGAAGGTGACGATGGCGGCTCCGACCGGGCACGACGCGGAGAGCCGCGAGATCGCCCTGCACTTCGCGGCGCGCGACCGCGCTGGCAAGACCGGCTCGCACGACGACGAGCTGTGGCTCGCCGACCGCCCCGTCGTCCGCGTCGAGACGGACAAGTCCATCTACCGCGAGGGCGAGGCGATTCAAGCCGAGATCATCTCGGACAAGAGCGATCTGAAGGTGGTCGTCGAGGCGGTCGCTGGCGAGCGCAGCCTGAGCGCGCAGACGGTCAGGCTCGTCGGCGGTCGCGCTGTCGTCACGATCCCCTACCGCGCGGAGTTTCAGAACCGCGTGACGGTCGTCGCCTACACGGCGGCGCTCGGAGGCGAAGACGACGACGAGATCGCCAAGGGCACGCGCACGGTCATCTACCCGCACAACCGCGAGCTGAGCTTGGACGTGAATTTTTCGAGCGCGACCTACAAGCCCGGCGAGGAGGCGTCGGCGCGCGTGAGCGCGAGGACGGCGCAGGGGCGCGCGGCGGAGACGGCGCTCGGCGTCGTCGTCTTCGACAAGGCGGTCGAGGAGCGCGCGCGCACCGAACAGGAGTTCTCGTCGTCTTACGGCTTCTACGACGGCTTCCGCTACTTCTGGTACGGCGACGACACGCTCGGCGGGCTGACGCTACGCGATCTCGAACGGCTCGACCCCGCGAAGACGATCACGCCCGAACTCGACTCGGCAGCCGAGCTGCTGTTGCAGCGCGAGAGCTACTACGAGCCCAAGATTTTCGGCGGCGACGGCTACACGACCGATCAGTCTGCCGTCTTCGCGAGCCTCGCCGCGAGCGAGCTGAAGGCGGCGCGCGATGTCATCTCGTCCCGTTACGAGAAGGCGGGCGAGTACCCGCGCGACGAGGCGACGCTGCGCCGCATCATCGCGGAGGGCGGCGTCGCGCCGCAGTCTCTTCTCGATCCGTGGGGCACGCCGTATCGCGGCGTGTTCTACGTCGAGGAGTCTTTCGATGTGGTCAAGTTCGAGAGCGCGGGCGCGGACAAGAAGTTCGGCACGCCGGACGACTGGCGCGCGGGCAAGTTGGAGTTCGCCTACTTCCGCCCGCAGGGCGAGACGCTGAGCCGCCTCGTCGCCGACTACCACCGGCGCACGGGCGATTTTCTCCGCGACGCGCAGACTCTCAAGCAGGAGCTGCTCGCGCGCGCCGGTCTAGATTTCGACGCGCTGCGCGACCGCTGGGGCAAGCCCTACGATCTGCGCTTCGCCGTCAACGGCTCAGGCTACACCTTCACAGTCTGGAGCGCCGGGGCGGACGGCGTCTGGGCTCCCGCCGGCTCCTACGGCGGCGACGACTTCTCTCTCTGGTCAACCTGGACGGACTACTTCGCCGAGCCGCGCGCCACCATGGACACCGCGCTCGAAGAGTTCCACCGCGCGACGGGCGGCTTCCCGAAAGACGAGAAGACGCTCGCCGAAGCCCTGCGCCGCGTCTCGCTCGATCTCGCCAGCCTGCGCGATCCGTGGACTCGTCCTTATTACGCGACGTTCAGCACCGAGTCGCGCTACGCAGACCGCACGCAGACCGTGCAGCAGTCGGCGGGCTCGACGCCGCACACACAAATCACGCCGGTCACGCAGAAACTTGATCGCGTCTCCGTCCGCAGCGCGGGCGCGGACGGTCGCGTGGGCACAAGCGACGATTTCAGCGTCGCGGATTTTTCGGCGGTCGAGTCCGAACAGTCCGCGCGAGATCGCGAGCCGCAGCCCGCGCCGAAGACGACGACGTTCGTCAACGGCACGGGCGCGATCAGCGGCACGGTGACAGACCCCGCGGGCGCGACCGTTCCGAACGCGACCGTGACGGCGAAACACCAGTACCTGCCCGACGCGACTTTCACGGCAACCACCGACGAGAGCGGCGTCTATCTCCTGCGCAACCTGCCCTCTGGTCTTTACACGCTGACCGTTGACGCGCAGGGCTTCAAACGCACGGTCATCATGGAAGTCGCCGTGCATTCGGAAAGCCTCGCCCGCGTTGACGTGCGCGTTGAAGTCAGCGGCGTGACGGAGTGCGTCACTGTCACGGCTGGCGCGCAAGAGACTATGAACGCGACCTGTGCGTCCGTGAGCACAACGAAGGAGCGAGGTCACGTCATCTTCGGTCAAAAAGCCCCGGTCTCGACGCCGCGCCTGCGCAAGGAGTTTCCCGAAACGCTCTACTGGCAGCCGGAGCTGATCACGGACGCACGCGGTCGCTCCGAGATCAGGTTCAAGCTGGCGGATAACATCACGACGTGGAAGATGTCGGTCATCGGCTCGAACGAGAAAGGCGAGATCGGCACCGTCGAGAAGGAGTTCCGCGCCTTCCAGCCCTTCTTCGTCGAGCTCGACCCGCCGCCCGTGCTCACCGAGGGCGACGAGATCGCGCTGCCCGTCGTCGTCCGCAACTACCTCGACACACGGCAGCGCGTCTCGCTCGACCTCAAGCCCGAAAGCTGGTTCGCGCTGCTCACGCCCGCGACGCGCGAGACGCAGGTCGCCGCCGGGGACGCCGCGCGCGAGACGTTCGACGTGCGCGCCGTCTCTTCCGTCAAGGACGGCAAGCAGCAGGTCACGGCGCGCGGCGCGGACGCGGCGGACGCCGTCGAGAAGACCGTCTCCGTCCACCCGGACGGCGAGGAGATCGCGGAGACCGCGACGCAGCTCGTCGGCGAGACCGGCGCGCTCGAAGTGAACGTGCCAGCAAGCGTGATCCGCGGATCGCTGCGCGCCGAGTTGAAGGTCTATCCGAACCTGCTCGCGCACGTCGTCGAGGGCGTCGAGGCGATCATGCGGCGACCCTACGGCTGCGGCGAGCAGACGATCTCCTCCACGTACCCGAGCCTGCTCGTCCTGCGCCACTACAAGCAGCTCGGCGTCCCCGACTCGCAACTGCCGCACGCCGCCGCGAAGGCGCGCGAGTACCTGCAACAGGGCTACGAGCGGCTGCTCACCTACCGCGCCGCGGACGGGGGCTTCACCTACTGGGGTCGCGGCGACTCCGACACCGCGCTCACCGCCTACGCCCTGCGCTTCCTCGTGGACGCGCGCGATCTCGTCGCCGTTGACGACGACCTGATCGCGGGCGCGCGCGCGTGGCTCGCCCGCCAGCAGCGCGAAGACGGCAGTTGGGTCGCACACCACTGGTCGAACGCCGCCGACCCGCGCGGCGACGCCACGCTCACAGCTTACGTCGCGCGCACGCTCGCACGCATCGAGCGGCAGCAGCACGACAAGCACGACGCGACGAACACTGACGGCGCGACGAATGTTAACGACACGGCGAATACGAATGGCGCGGCGAACGCGAACGTCAAAACGTCGCCATCGCAAACCGCGTCGAACAGTCCGACCGCCGCCGCGTCGGTCTCTCAAACTCCGTCTAACCGGACGCCGCTTGAGCGCGCGTTGGATTATCTCGCGCGCCGGGCGGGAGAGTTCGACGAGCCCTACCTGCTCGCGGCTTACGCGCTCGCGCTCACGGATTCCGGCGCGCCGCCGGAGAAGGTCGAGCCGGTCATCAAGCGCCTGCGCTCGCTCGCGCGCGACGAGCACGACGGCACGTACTGGGCGCTCGAAACCAACACGCCCTTCTACGGCTGGGGTCTCGCCGGTCGCGTCGAGACGACCGCCCTCGCTGTGACCGCGCTCGCGCGGTCACGGGGGTTAGGGATCGGGGGTCAGGGGTCG
>JAIVGV010000563.1 GCA_020201365.1 Acidobacteriota bacterium | reverse complement strand
GTTTCGATGTCCTACGGACCCGGACGCTACGACGCGGAGTACGAGGAGCGCGGGCACGACTACCCGCTCGCTTACGTGCGCTGGACGGAGGGGCGCAACCTCGAAGCCTTCCTCGACACGGTCGCCGCGCGCCGCGTCCAGACCGCGCCGCTCGTCACGCACCGCTTCCCGATTGGAGAGGGCGAGCGCGCCTACAAACTGATCGCGGGCGACACGAATGATCCCTACCTCGCGGTGCTTTTGACCTACGACACCGCGCGCGAACTCGCGACCGTCGTCGAAAGACGAAAGGGCGCGCACGAGCGCGACGACGCCGCGTCCGCCGCCGCCGACCCGCGCGAGGGTGACGACGCGGCGCACGCAGACGCGACGACCGCGCAGAGCAAACAAGAGAGCGCGTCGGCTACGCGCGTGCGTGTCGGCTTGGTAGGCGCGGGCGCTTACGCGCGCGGCGTGCTGCTGCCGCAGTTCAAGGCGGCGGGCGCGGAGTTCCGCGCGGTCACAACCGCCTCGGGCGTGACGGCGCGCGACGTGGGGGAGAAGTACGACTTCGCGTCGCTCGCTTCGGGCGCGGACGCGGTGGTTGACGATCCGTCCGTGAACCTCGTCGTCGTCGCCACGCGCCACGACACGCACGCCGAGGTAGCGCGCCGCGCGCTCGAAGCCGGAAAGCACGTCTTCGTCGAGAAGCCGCTCGCGCTGAACGACGAAGATTTGGAGCGCGTCATCGTCGCCGCGTCGCGCTCGCGCGGTCGGCTCGTCGTCGGCTTCAACCGGCGCTTCTCGCCGCACGCGCGGGCGGCGCGCGAGTTCTTCGCCGAAAGGCGCGAGCCGCTCTCGATCCTCTACCGCGTCAACGCGGGTCGCGTGCCCGCCGGACACTGGACGCGCCACCCGCAGGAGGGCGGCGGGCGCGTCGTCGGCGAGGTCTGCCACTTCGTTGACCTCGCGCAGTTCTTCGCGGGCGCGCCGCCCACGAGCGTCTTCGCCGAGGCAATCAGAAGCGACGGCGCGGAGTCGTTCGACGACGATTCGGTCTTCGTCACGCTCTCGTTCGCCGACGGCTCGCGCGCCTGCGTCGCCTACCTCGCCGAAGGCGACCGCGCGCTGGCGAAGGAGCGCGTCGAGATTTTCGGCGCGGGGCGCGCGTTCGTCATCGAAGACTTCCGCGCGGCGGTTACTTACGCCGGGGGGCGCGAGCAGAGATCGAAGCTGCGCGCGACGGACAAGGGGCAGGCCGCGGAGGTGCGCGCCGTCTGCGAGATGGTCTTGCGCGGGAGCCCCTCGCCGACGCCGCTCGGCGAGATCGCCCTCACCACGCGCGCCACCTTCCGCATCCTCGACTCGCTGCGCACGGGCGAGCCCGTCAAGATTTAAGCGACTGGAAAGGATCGTTCGTCCGCCTGCGCGGGGCTCGCGCGTCGCGCCCTGGCTGTTCGACTAGCGCGGGGCGCGCGCGTGAGTCGCCGCCGGAGTGCGCCGCAGAGGGTCGTCAGCGCGACCGACGCGAGCGCGAAGAGGAAGTAGGTGAGCGCGAGCGTGTATCGGTATTCGGTGTGGAAGGCGGACTGGAAGCAGAGGTAGTAAGCGGGCGCGGCGAGAAGGAGCGCGAGCGCGCGCCGCCGTCTTCTTCGCGCGAGCAGAAAAGCTCCGGCGAGCGTGAGCGGGAGGAAGGCGGCGGTGACGAAGAGGCGTTGGAGCAAGCCGACGCCCGTCGAGATGGAGGCGCGGCGCGCGCGCTCCAGCCGGAGCATCGAGGAGGCGCGGCGGAGCATGACGGAGGCGAACCAGACGGGGTGCGCGGCGACGACGGAGAAGCCGCGGCGCAGTCGCGCTCGCTCGCGTGTGATGCCGTCGGCGCCGAGGAGCGAGTCGTTGTAGTCGGGTCGCGCGTGGGCGTCCGCCTCCTGGCGTTGCAGTTCGACGTCGGTCGCCGGGATGCCGAAGCGTTGCTGGCTGTCGTAGTCGCCGATGCCTTCGAGC
>JAIVGV010000367.1 GCA_020201365.1 Acidobacteriota bacterium | reverse complement strand
CGCGGGGACTGACAGAGATTGTCGGTCACGCGCGGTCAGCTTGAAGCGGATCGGTCAGCCGAATCGGGAGGCGCGCGGCGGCGGGACGAGTGGCGCGGCGGCGCTTGGGGGCGCGGGAAAAATAGGCGGCGGGCGAACTCGCTCCGCCGCGCCTCGGCGGGCAGCGCGCTCGCGGCTGAGTCGCGCCGCCGCGTCGCCGCGCGCGACCGGGCACGCGCATGACACTCATCCGGCGTTCGGGTAGAATCGCGCGAGCTCGTAAGCAGACAAGAATGGACGAGAGCGCCGCCCGCGCCGGATCGCGCGAGCGCCAGAGTGAGCTTTGTCTGAGCCGCAGCCAACGAACCAGTACGCCGGGCGACCGAGCGTGTGCCGCAACTGCGGCGCGCTCGTCGGCGCGGGCCAGGCGGCGTGCGCGGTCTGCGGCGCTGCGGTCGTCGCGCCGCGCGAGGAGTCGCCGCGCGCCGCCGCGCGCACGGGGCGACCGGCGCGCGCGTACGACGTCGAGACCGTCCGCTTCGCGCGCGCCGTGCTCGCCCGCCCCGCGACGTTCACGTTCGTCTTCCTCGCCCTGAACGTCTTCGTCTTCGTGCTCATGTCGCGCTCGGGCGGGACGGAGAGCGAGCCGGTCTTGCGCGCGTTCGGCGCGAAGTACAACTCGCTCATCAACCAGCGCCAGTGGTGGCGGCTCGTCACGCCCGTCTTCATACACATCGGCTGGCTGCACCTGTTCGTGAACATGTACAGCCTCTTCATGCTCGGACCTTACGTCGAGCGGCTCTACGGCTCGGCGCGCTTCGTCGTCTTCTGGATCGCGACGGGCGTCGCCGGGGTCGCCGCGAGCTACTTCGCTTCGAGCGTCGGCGGCAAGCCCGGCGTGCTCGGGAGTTTCATCTTCCGCGGCGGCGACGGACCGTCGGCGGGCGCGTCGGGCGCGCTCTTCGGCTTGGTGGGCGTGCTCTTCGTCTTCGGCATCAAGTACCGGCACGAGCTGCCCGAAGGGTTCAAGCGCGCGTTCGGCTTCGGGATGCTGCCGACGATTCTGATCAACCTCTTCATCGGCTACACGATCCCCTTCATAGACAACGCCGCGCACCTCGGCGGTCTCGCCGCCGGGATGCTCTTCGCGCTCGTCGTCAACTACAAGCGACCGGGCGAGCGCGGCTCGGTCGCGCTGACGTGGCACGCGCTGCAAGTCGTCGCGCTCGCGCTCGTCGTCGTCAGCTTCGGCGAGGTCGCGCGCCACTTCGCGACGAACGCCGCGCGCGCGCCGCAGGTCAGCCGCGCCGAAGCGGAGCAGGACAGGATCAGGGATTCCTTCATCGCCGCCATCAACTCGGGGCGGTCTGCCGTCCACGCCGCGCTCGACGGCGCGGACGCGAAGGCTCCCGAAGCCGCGCTCAAAAAGATCGACGCGGCGCGAGCCTTCGACGCAGACTCCGCGCAGCTTCTCGCAGACCTGCGCGCGCTCGTCGTCAGAGCACACGACTTCACCGCGCTGGACGCGCGGGAACGAGCCTCGACGCGCGGACAGATGCTCGCAAGGCGTCTCGAAGCCGACTTTCAAGTGTGGGATAAGCGCTCAAACGACTGGGTGAAGGCGAACGGCGATAGGTTCGGCGTCGAGTTAGACGACGAGAATCAGCAGGATCAAGCGCCACAGGGCGAAAGGGACTCGACATCCGCGCCGAACGCCCCCGCGCGATGAACGGCGCGTTGAGACGACCGAACAAGCGGGTTCAGGCAATCAAACTTTCTGACGACAGGAGAATTGTAAAAGATGGAGATCAAAAAAGTCGGCGTGCTCGGCTGCGGCTTGATGGGCTCAGGCATCGCGCAGACCGCCGCCACCGCCGGCTTCGACGTGGTCGTGCGCGAAGTCTCCGACGAGCTGTGCGAGCGCGGCTTCACGGGGATCGAGAAGTCGCTCGCGAAGTTTGCGGAGAAGGGGACGATCACGGCGGAGCAGCAGGCGCAGATTCGCGGGCGCTTGAAGGGCACGACGAAGTTCGAGGAGCTTTCGGACTGCGACATCATCGTCGAGGCGATCATCGAGAACCTTGAGACGAAGCGCGACACCTACGCGCGGCTCGATGGGCTCTGCAAGCCGGAGACGATCTTCGCGTCGAACACTTCGTCGCTCTCGATCACCGAGATGATGACGGCGACATCGCGGGAGCGGCAGCGCCGCTTCGTCGGTCTGCACTTCTTCAACCCCGTGCCGTTCATGAAGCTCGTCGAAGTCGTCCGCACGATCCTCACCGACGAAGAGGTTTACGAGACGGCGGTCGAGTTCGGCAGGAAGCTCGGCAAAGTTCCCGTGCGCGCCGAAGACAAGAGCGGCTTCATCGTCAACCGCCTGCTCGTGCCCTACCTCCTCGACGCCATCCGCGCGCTCGAAGAGGGCGTCGGCTCGATCGTTGACATAGACAACGGCATGAAGCTCGGCTGCGGTCACCCGATGGGACCCTTGACGCTGCTGGACTTCGTCGGTCTCGACACGACCTACTACATCGCCGAGATCATGTTCGACGAATTCCGCGAGCGCCGCTTCGCCCCGCCGCCGCTCCTGAAGCGCATGGTCATGGCGGGTCTCTACGGTCGCAAGTCCGGGCGCGGCTTCTACGACTACGCCGACGCGAAGAACCCCGTGCCGACGAACCTCGTCTGAGCCTTGAGCGACGAAATCAAAGTGGAAGATCGCGGCTGAGCGTTTGCGCGCCGCGATCCTGACGGGCGCGGGGCGCGAGGCTTTCTGCGCGGGCACGGACATCGCGCAGATCGCCGCTCTCGACGAGGCTGGCGCGCGCGAGGCTTCACGGCGCGGTCAGGAAGTCTGCGACCGGATAGAGCTGTGCAATGTTCCCGTCATCGCCGCCGTCAACGGCACGGCGGCGGGCGGCGGCTGCGAACTCGCGCTCGCGTGCCACCTCCGCGTCGCGGCGACCAGCGCGACGTTCTCACTTCCTGAATCGAAGCTCGGCGTGCTCCCGGCTTACGGCGGCACGCAGCGGCTCGCGCGCGCGGTCGGCGCGGGGCGCGCGCTCGCCGCCATGCTCGCGGGCGACGCGCTCACGGCGGAAGAGGCGCTGCGCCTCGGCGTCGTCAACCGCGTCGCCGAACCCGATCAACTGATGGCGGAAGCCGAATCGCTCGCCCGCGCGATTGACGAGCACGCGCCGCTCGCCGTGCGCGCCTGCCTCGAAGCCGTCACGCGTGGTGCGCGCGCGCCGCTCGAAGAGGGGCTCGCCCTCGAAGCCGAACTCTTCGCACGCCTCTTCTCGACCGAGGACGTGCGCGAAGGCACGCGCGCCTTCCTCGAAAAGCGCAAGCCCGTCTTCAAAGGAAAATGATGAAGTAGGAACGATGGACGATGAACGAAAAGCAACTGCCTTCTGCTCATCGCTCATCGTTCCTACTCCGTCGTTCGCGTTTTGTTACTTGTCACTTGTCACTCCGTTTCCTATACTTCAAAGCGTCTTCACAAACGAACGTGAGCGGAGTCGCCTGAAACCAACGTGCAGCCCGTGACGCATCAAGGACGCCTGAACGCGGAGGGCTTCCGGTTCGCCGTCGTGTCGAGCCGCTGGAACGATCTGCTCACGTCGCGCCTGGTCGAGGGCGCTTTGGACGCGCTCGAACGGCTCGGCGCGGACGGAGCATCGGTCGAGCACTTCCGCGTGCCCGGCTCGTTCGAGCTGCCGATGCTCGCGTCGAAGCTGGCGCAGTCCGGTAAGTTCGACGCGATCATTTGTCTCGGCACGCTCATCCGCGGCGAGACGCCGCACTTCGAGTACATCGCTTCGGAAGTCTCGAAGGGCATCGCGCAGGCGGGGATGGAGTCGGGCGTGCCGGTCATCTACGGCGTGGTGACGGCGGACACCGTGGAGCAGGCGATTGATCGCGCGGGCGTGAAGGCGGGCAACAAGGGGTTCGACGCGGCTCTGGCTGCCGTCGAGCTGGTCAACCTGTACCGGGAAGCATTCAACGGCAAGGCGGAAGGCGGAAGGCGGAAGGCGAAATAAGACTCGAAGCGGGTCTGTCACTTCATCCTTCCGCCTTCCTACTTCCTACTTTGATTCATCATGGGTTTAAGGCGTAAGGCGCGCGAGAGCGCCTTGCAGATGCTCTTTGCGGCAGACGTGATGTCGGGTCCGGCGGATCGCCCGAGGCACGAGGTGCGCGCCGACGAGCTGGTGCGCGACTACTGGACGCAGCTCGGCGAGGAGTTGGACGAGCCCGCCCGCGAGTTCGCCACGCGACTCGTCACGGGCACGCTTGCGCACCTCCCAGAGATAGACGAGCGCATCAAGTCGCGCGCCGAGCACTGGCGCATCTCGCGCATGGCGGTCGTGGATCGCAACGTCCTGCGCCTCGCCGTCTACGAGTTCCTCTACGAGCCGACGCCGCGCACCGTCGCCATCAACGAGGCTCTCGAGGTCGCGCGCCGCTTCTCGACCTACGAAGCCACGCAGTTCATCAACGGCATCCTCGACGCCGTCAAGCGCGACCTCGACGCCGAGCGACCGCAGACCGAAACCGACGCCGAGGCGGAAGACGACGACGCGCGCGACGCCGAAGCCCGCGCCGGCGGGCACGACGCGCCCGGCGACACAAGCGACGGAAGCGACCAAAGTGACGGGGGCGACGGGGGCGGCGACGCCGAAGAGGGCGACGCGGGTCGCATCGCCTCAGTCACTTAAAGCGCGCCGCGCCGCGCCGGCGCCCTGAGTCGCTCGCGCCGACGGGGGCGAAAGTTCTTCCGTCCGAAGTTTTCTGTCCGAACTGACGCGCAGCCCTCGCGAGCCTCCCGCCCGACACGGGGCTCCGGCTTCGCACTCTCTTTTTCGCGCTCTCCCGACACTCTTTCGTCTCTTCCGATCCCTGTTCTTCCGATGGACGCGCCGCTGCCGCAAGACTTCCTCGCGCAAGCCGAAGAGCTGATCGACTCGCTCCTCGCCGACATACAGGAGCAGCGCCGCGCTTCGGACGCGCCCCCGCGCGCACGCCGCGCCATCATTGATCGCACCTTCCGCCACGCGCACACGCTCAAGGGCGCGGTCTCGTCCGTCGCGGGTCTCGGCTCCGCCACGCGCCTCGCGCACGAGCTTGAGAACCTGCTCCACGCCCTGCGCTCCGGTCAGGCGGAGGCGGACGACGCCGCGCTCGACGCCTGCGAGGACGCCACCGAGCACCTCTCGCGCCACATCATCTGCGCCGCGCGCGGCACGCGCCCCGAACCCGCCGACGCGCTCGTCGAACAGCTCCGCCGGCTCGCCTCGCGCCGCGCGGAACCGACGAAGCGCCCCGCCGCCATCGCGCCGCAACCCGCGGCGACGACAGACGGGCGCCAGCAGACGACAGAGCCGCGCGCGCAAACCCCCGGCGTCGCGCGCGACACGTCCGCGGACGGGCGACACGACACAGCAGCCGCCGCGATGGGCGTGCCGCACGACGCGACTCCGAGCGCGCCGCGGGATGTGGACGCCGAAGCCGCGCTCGCGTCCGTCCCCGCGGACGTCGCCGCGCAGCTCAACGCGCAGGAGCGCGCGCGCCTGAAGGTCGCGCTTGCCGACGCGGGCGCGCGCGCGTTCGTCGTCTCCGTCGCGTTCGACATCGCGGAACTCGACGAGCAGTTCCGCCGCCTGCTCGCCGCGCTCGAAGAGTCTTGCGAGATCGTCTCGACGCTGCCGGGCGCGCCCGCCTCCGGCGACGACAACGCGCCGGCCGCGCGCATCGGCTTCCGCCTCCTCTGCGTCGCCACGGAGCCGCCCGCACAACTCTCGCCCCTTCTCGCCCCCTTCGGCGCACAGATCAACGCCGCCGCCGACGCGCGCCGCGCCGACGCGAACGGCGACGGAGAGCGCGCGCAAGGCGCGCCGCGAGTCGAGACGCGAAACGACGCGGGCGCGGGCGCGGCAACCTCCGATGAAAGCGCGGGGCGGACTGAGAGCGCAGCCGAGTCGGGCAGCTCGATCATAGCCGCGCCCGACGTCGCGCGAGAGGCGGGCGCGCGAGAGTCGCGAACGACGGAGGCGCGTGAAGAAGTGCGCGCCTCCGGGTCAACCGAACCGCCCGCCGGAGAGATCGAGAACTCGCGCTCCGCGCCGCCGCCGCGCCCGCCCTCGGCTGTGCCGCGGGAGTCTCCGGCGGAGGATGAAGAGGCGGCGGGAACTCCGTCCGTGCCCTCCTTCATCCGCGTGACGCTCGCCGAGCTTGACGATCTCGCGTTCGCCGCCAACGAGCTGTTCGACGACACGATGCGCGTGCTCGACGCCGCGTCCGCCCTTCTGTCGTCGCGCGGCGCGCCGCGCGCGGGCACGCCCGCCTCCGAGGAATCGCTGTCGCGCCTGCGCGCGGACTTCCTCGCCTTCGTCGAGCGCGTGATGGCTCTCAGGATGCAGACGCTCGCGCGACCGCTCGAGCGCGCGGCGCGCGCGGCGCGCGTGGCGGCGCGCAGGGCGGGCAGGCGCGTCGAGATCGAGATCGAGGGCGGCGACGCGCGCGTGGATCGTTCAATCGCCGAGCGGCTCGCCGAGCCGCTCGCGCACCTGGTACGCAACGCCGTCGTCCACGGCATCGAGCCGCCCGCCGCGCGCCGCCGCGCGGGCAAGCCCGAGCGCGGGCGGCTGCGCCTCGCCGCCGCGACCGAGGGCAGCCGCGTGCGCGTCTCCGTCACGGACGACGGGCGCGGCATTGACGCCGAGGCGGTCGAGCGCGCCGCGCGCGCGCAAGGGCTCGTGCGCGAAGGCGCGCGCTTCACCGAAGAGCAGGCGCTGCGGCTCATCTTCCGCCCAGGATTTTCGACCGCCGCGGACGTTTCGCTCTCGGCGGGTCGCGGCGTCGGGCTCGACGCCGTCGAGCAGGAGATCGAGCAGGCGGGCGGCGACGTGCGCGTCCGCACGCGGCGCGGGGCGGGCACGACCTTCGAGCTGCGACTGCCGCTCCCGCTCGCGCTCGTCCACGCGCTCACGGTGCGCGCGGGCGCGCACGCCTACGCCCTCGACGCGAGCCGCGTCGTCGAAACGCTCACGCGCGAGTCCGCCGCGGCGGACGTTGACGAAGGCGCGCGCGCGCTCCGCTGGCGCGACGCCCAGCTCCCGCTCCGCGATCTCCGCGCGCTCCTCGGTCAGCCCGCGCGCCCGACCGGCGGCGACGGCGACTCACGCCGCCTCGTCATCGTCCACGCGGACGACGCGCGCGACGGCGAACGCGACGGCGCAGCCGAGCCCGCGCCGCGGCTCGTCGCGCTGCGCGTTGACGAAATTCTCGGTCGTCGCGACGCGCTGGTGCGCAGCCTCGGTCGCCACGCGACGCGCTGGCGCGGCGTCTCCGGCGCGATAGACATGCGCGACGGCACGACCGCCGTCATGCTCGACCTGCCGCGCCTGTTAGAAAATTGATCCGCCTCCCGACCCGCCGGATCAAAAATTCGCTCGCACAAATTATTTTCGCGTGAGAAGCGCGGCGACCGCGAGGAAGGCGAAGAGCGCCGCGCCCGCGAAGACCTGCGGCTGGCGCATCAGCGCGAGCGCGGCTGCGAAGAGGAGCGCGCAGGAGACGTTAGTGATCAGGCAGAGCGCGCGGATCAAGCGGTCGCGCCCGCCGTCGCGTGTGAGCGCGACGTTGAGGAAGCCCGCGAAGACGATGGCGAGACCAGCGCCCGCGAACCAGAAGGCGTCCGTCGAGAATTCGTCGTAGTTGCGCAGCGTGAAGAGCAGGTGCGCGCAGCCGAGCGCGACGGCGATCCACGAGCAGATTTTGTAGGCGGCGTTCATCGAAAGTCAGAAGTCGGAACACGGAACGATGAAGTGAAATCAATCCGCCTTCACTCCATCGTTCATCGTCCCGACTTCATCGTTTCAGGTCAGGTTCGGTCGCCGCTTGTGCCAGTCGGTCGCCTGCTGGTAGCGCGTGGCGAGGTCTAAGAGCACGCTCTCGCCCCAGGCGGGCGCGACGAACTGGATGCCGGTGGGCAAGCCTTCGAGACCGAAGCCGTTGGGGATCGAGATGGCGGGCACGCCGACGGCGTTCGCCGCGCCGATGGGCGAAGCGGCGGGCGCGGGGGGCCAGCCCTGATCGAACGGCTTGTCCGCGGGGTTGGCGACCGTCGAGCGCGAGGGCGCGACGAGCAGATCGAACTTCTTGAACATCTCCGCCCACGCGCGTCGCATCGGGGCGCGCAGCCGCATCGCGTGGAGGTAATCAACCGCCGTGACGAGCGACGCCGAGTAGCCGCCGAGTCTGCCCGAAGGCGACGCGAGTTCTTTGACGCGACCGGACTCGATGAGATCGCGGAACGCGCTCGCGCCCTCCGCGTCAACGATCGTGCCGACGACCGCGCCGTAGGGGAAGTCGGGCAGCGTCTGGTCTTTGATGATCTGCACGCCGGGCTCGATCTTCTTCAAGACTTCGAGCGACGCGAGGAAGTTGTCGCGCACGGCGTCCTGCGCCTTCTCGTAAGAGTCCTTGAGGATGGCGACGCGCAGAGGCTTCGAGCCGTGAGAGCGCGTGCTCTTCGTCGAAGGCGTGTAGCGGAACGAGCTGTCGCGCGAGGTCGGGTCGAACGGGTCGCGCCCGGCGAGGGCGTTGAGGACGTGACCGCAGTCGTCCGCGGAGCGGCACATGGGACCGAGCTTGTCCAAAGTCCAAGAGAGCGCCATCGCGCCGTGGCGCGAGACGAAGCCGTAGGTCGGTCTGAGACCTGAGACGCCGCAGAAGGCTGACGGCGTGAGGATCGAGCCGGACGTTTCGGAGCCGATGGAGAACTGCACGAGCGCGGCGGCGGTCGCCGCGCCGGGACCGGAAGACGATCCGCCGCTCCAATATCCTGTGTTCCAGGGTGTGCGCCCCGCGCCCGTCCAGGCAGCCCAAGCCTCGTTATAGCCCATGCCGCCCGCGAGCTCGACCATCGCGAGCTTGGCGACGAGGATCGCGCCCGCGTTCTTCAGGCGCTGGACGACCGTCGCGTCGAAGTCGAACTTCTGATCCTTGTAGGGCGTCGCCCCCCAGGTGGTCGGCGCCTCCTTCGTCGCGAGCAGGTCTTTGACGCCGAACGGGATGCCGTGCAGCACGCCGCGATAATGACCGGCGCGTATCTCTTTCTCGGCGGCGCGCGCGTCGCGCAGCGCGGGCTCGCGCATGATCATCGCCACCGCGCCGAGCTTCTGCCCGTACTTCTCCAACCGATCCAGATAACCTTCGGTCAGCTCGACGGGCGAGAGCTTGCGCGCGCGTATCTGCGCGGAGAGTTCAAGGAGCGGGGCGAAGAAGGTGTCGTCGTTGAGCATGATCGTTTACCGTCGGAACGATGAAGTGGGAACGACGAGCTGAAAGACGTTGCTCTCACTTCATCGTTCATCGTTCCCACTTCATCGTTTTCTTCACGCGCTGAAGACGAAATCGGGCTCGTCGGAGTTTTGCAGCTTGGCGTTGCGCAGGGCGTCCGCCGTGCGCACCTTGCCCTGGAGGCTGCGCTTGACGCGGTTCATCTCCTCGTCGTTGACACGGTCGCCGAAGCGTATGCGCGCGACCTCGGCGAGCGCGAGCGCGAGCGGCGAGGGCGGCGGCTGCTGTTGCGGCGAGGGGCTCGGCTGCGGCTTGGGCGGCGCGACGGGCTCGGCGGTCTTGGGCGGCGTCTGCGCGTCGGCGACGAGCGCGGCGAGCGGCGCGACGGCGACCGCGGCGGCGACCGTCTTGGCGAACGCGCGGCGCGAGGTTCGTCGCGCGTCGGGCGCGGCGTCGCGTGCCGCGTCGCCCGTCGCTGCGCCGGTCGCGCGCGCGGCTGTGTCGTGCGATTGAGCTTCGTCTCTCATCGTCTT
>JAIVGV010000088.1 GCA_020201365.1 Acidobacteriota bacterium | reverse complement strand
TGGCGGTGATCACGGCGTCGTCGCCGACGGTCAGGTGTCCCGCGACGCCCGCCTGCCCGGCGAGGATGACGCGCGCGCCGACGTGCGAGCTTCCGGCAAGTCCGACCTGCGCGCAGACGAGGGCGTCCTCGCCGACCGTGCACGAGTGACCGATCTGCACGAGGTTGTCAATCTTCGCGCCGCGGCGGATGCGCGTCTCGCCGACCGACGCGCAGTCCACGGTCGTCCCCGCGCCGATCTCCACGTCGTCCTCGACGACGACCCGCCCCGTCTGCGGAATCTTCAGCCAGCGCCGCTCCTCGTCCTTCGCAAACCCGAAGCCGTCCGAGCCGACGACCGCGTTGTTGTGAATGATCACGCGCGCGCCGACGACCGTCCCCTCGCGCAGCGCGACGCCGGAATGGATGACCGTGCCCGCGCCTACCTTCACGCCCTCGTAGATCGTCGCGTTCGGATGAATCATCACGCCCGCGCCGATCTCAACATCCTTCCCGACGACCGCGCACGCGCCCACGCGCGCCGACTCGTGCACGCGCGCCGTTTCGTCGATCACCGCGGACGGATGGACGAACGGCTCGACCGCGGGCTCGGGGTGGAAGAGCCGCAGGGCGCGCGTGTAGGCGAGGTACGGATCGCGCGCGCGCAAGATGGCGATGTCGTCGCGCCCCGCCTCGACGCCCTCGGCGAGATAGACGGCGGATGCCTTCGTCGTCCGCACGCGCGGCGTGTAGCGCGGGTTCGAGAGGAACGTGACGTGACCCGCCTCGGCTTCGTCGAGCCCGGCAGCCCCGACGATCTCAACATCGCCCGCGCCTTCGGGCTCGACGCGCGCGACTGTCCTCTCTGCAAGCTCTGAAAGTTTCATATTGTTTGTCGCGCGCGAGATTCGCCGCGCGCTCACATCAGATTCACGGGATCGATCTCGACGTTGACCGCGTGCAGATCGTAGCCGCGCGCGGCGGCGTCGGCGAGCGCGAGATCGACGACGGCGCGCAGGCGCGGGCGGCTGCGCGACTTGATCAAAAGCTGTATGCGGTGCTCGCCGCGCAGGCGCGCGAGCGGCGCGGGCGCGGGACCGAGGACGCGGCAGGAGCGGTCGGCGTTCGCCTCGTCGAGCGCGCGGCGGAGTTCGGCGGCGAGCGCGTGCGTCTTCGTCAGATCGTCGCCGCGCACGAGCAGCGCCGCGAGGGAGACGAAGGGCGGGTAGCTCAAACTCTTGCGGTAGCGAATCTCCTCCTCGTAGAAGCCCTCGTAGTCCTGCGCGCAGGCGTGGCGCAGCGCGTAGTGCTCCGGGTGGTAAGTCTGTATGAGCACGCGCCCGCCGCGCTCGCCGCGCCCGGCGCGCCCCGCGACCTGCGTGATCAGTTGGAAGGTTCTCTCCGACGCACGGAAGTCCGGCATCGCGAGCCCCGCGTCAACCGAGACGACGCCGACGAGCGTGACGTTCGGGAAGTCGTGCCCCTTCGCGATCATCTGCGTGCCGACGAGCATGTCCAGCTCGCCGGCGGCGAAGCTTAAGATCGCCTGCTCGTAGGTGCGGCGGCGCGCGGTCGTGTCGCGGTCGAGCCGCGCGATGCGAAGCGTTGGGAACTTCTGTCGGATGATCTCCTCGATCTGCTCCGTGCCCTCGCCGACGTAGTAGATGTACTGCCCCTTGCACGCGGGGCACTCGCGCGGCGGGCGCTGGCGGGAGTCGCAGTAGTGGCAGACGAGGCTGCGCTCGCGCTGGTGATAGGTCATCGTCACGTCGCAGTTCGCGCACTGGACTCGCTCGCCGCACGAGCGGCACAGGACGAAGGTCGAGTAGCCGCGGCGGTTCAGGAGCACGATTGACTGTTCGCCGCGCGCGTGCGTCTCGGCGACGGCGTTCAGCAGGTCTTCCGAGAGCGGCTGCTGCCGTCCGGCGCGCGCGAAGACCGAGCGCATGTCCACGATCTCGGCGCGCGCCATCGCGCGGTCGGCGATGCGACGGGCGAGCCGCAGGTAGCGGTACTTGCCCGTGCGCGCGTTATGGAACGACTCGAGCGAGGGCGTCGCCGAGCCGAGCACGACGACGGCGCGCTCGCGGTGCGCGCGCACCACCGCCGTGTCGCGCCCGTGGTAGTAGGGCGACTCGGCTTGCCGGTACGAAGACTCGTGCTCCTCGTCCACGACGATGACGCCGAGATCGCCGACGGGCGCGAACACAGCCGAGCGCGTGCCGATGACGACGCGCGCCTCGCCGCGCTTGATGCGCGACCATTCGTCGAAGCGCTCGCCGGTCGTGAGCGACGAATGGAAGATCGCCACGGCGTCGCCGAAGTGCGCGCGCAGCCGCCGCGAGAAGACGGGCGTCAAGGCGATTTCGGGGACGAGCATCATCGCCGCGCGACCCTGCCGCAGCGCCTCGCGCATCGCGCGGATGTAAATCTCGGTCTTGCCGCTGCCCGTCACGCCGTGCAGGAGAAACGCTTTGTAGGCGCGCCCCGCGACCGCCGCCTCGATCTCCGTGAGCGCGTCGCGCTGCTCCTTCGTCAGCCGCAGACTTTCCGTTTCGGGCAGGACGGCGCGCGCGAGCGGATCGCGCCGCACGTCCCGGACGAAGACCTCGACGACGCGCCGCCGCGCGAGCGTCTCGACGACCGACGCGCCCGCGTTCGATTCGTCAAGCAACTCCGCGAACAAAGCCTCGCCGCCGCGCGCGATGAGGGCTTCGACCACGCGCCGCTGCGCCTCCGTGAGCGAGCGCGCCGCGCCATTCTCGTGCAGCTCGACGGGCAGCAGCCGCACGGCTTTGCGCCGCTTCGCGCGCGCCTGCGCGGTGCGCTGACGGTGCTCGATCCTGATCCAGCCCCGCCGCTCAAGCTCGCGCGCCGCCGCCTGCGCGCGCGCCTGCCCCAACTCCCGCGCGAGCCGCCGCAGCGGCACTTCCGTCTCTTCGGCGACGAGCCGCAGGGCGTTCGCCTTCGCCGTCGCCGCGCGCCGCGCGGGCAGCCGCGCCAGCTCGTCGCGCCCCTCGGCGGTTACGGTGAGCACGCGCTCGAACGCCGCGTTCAAGCCCGCGGGCAGCGCGGCTTTCAAGACCTCGCCCCACGGCGCGGCGTAGTAGTCCGCTATCCAGCGCGTGATCTCCAAGACTTCGGGCGTGATGAGCGGCTCGGCGTCGAGGAGTTCTTCCGCCTCTTTGATCTCCGACTCCTCGACTTCGATTGAAGGATCGAGCGCGTCGTGCAGCGCGACGACGTAAGCCGTGACGAGTTGGCGACCCAAGGGCACGAGCACGCGCGCGCCGACGCGCGCCTCCTCGCGCAGCGCCGCGGGCAACCTGTACGTGAACGTCTGCCGCACGCGCAGCGGCACGGCGACCTCCGCGTATTGCGGAGTCGCCGCGCGCGCCTCGGTCGTGCGCGTTCGCGTCTCTTCAACTGGGACGGCAGAAGTGGGGCGTTGCACGGGAAGTAAAATTAACTTGAAGCGGGCAAAAGGGGAAGCATGCAAGGAGCAGGTATTAGTTAAAGAGAGACAATCATGCTTGACTTGTGAGGTCGGCGCTTAGGACATCACGGCTTGGATACCACCGCTGAGTGCCTCCGATCCTCCAGCGGAGCGGTAAATTTCGTCTGCCTCGAGGAAGCGTGCTTGGGCGCGCTTGAGTAGCTCTTGGAACTGCGCCGTTGAGCGCAAACACTCGAACCAAGGGTTGTGGAGCAGAGCGTGGACAGAGGTGAAGCCGCGATCCATGCATTCGCTCAGGACGGACAGCGCGCGTGCGGATTCACCCAGACGCGCCATGATCAGTCCCATGTAGAACACACCTTCCGGATCGAGGTAGTGTTGAATGCACTGCTCGGCTGCCGTGATGCTCTCTTGGCGGTTGCCTTCGAGCATCGCCCGCCAAGCCCCGATAAAGGCACGCATGGGCAGAGGGATACCTGTCTGCTCCTGGTTGCGAAATGCCGCCAACCCGTCCGCGGTGCGACCCATAGTGCCGAACGTCATGCCCGCGATGCCCCACGAGCCCACGGCGAAGTTGCGTAGCGCACCCTCGTAGTCTCCCATCTGGTAGTAAGTGTGGCTCACGCTGGTCGCGATCAGCGGATCGAGTTGGCGCGCGCGTTCGTGCGCCGCCACCGAAGCCTCAAGCAGACCGCAGAACCGACAACACAGCACGAGCGCGACAAAGAGTTCGGGACTATGGCTGCCGGTCTGGGCGCAGCGCAGCAGACGCGCCACCGCGTCTTTGGCGCGCCCGAGTTCCGCTTCGAGGAAGGCGTATTGACTGTGCGCGAGGGCAGGTCGGCATTGAGTTCGAGAGCGCGCCGGAAGGCTGTTTCGGCTAACGCCAAGTTCTCGCGCCCGTGCTCCATGCCCTTGCCGATGAGTCGGTAGCACCTTCCGAGCTGCGCCCAAGCCGGGGCGTAGCCGGGGTCGGCTTCGACGCAGCGCAGGTAGAGGTCGCGCGCCACGGTCAGGTCGCCGAAGCCAGCCAGCCCGCGCCGGCTTAGCTCGTTGCCGCGCAGGTAGAACTCGTAAGCCGTCGCCGTCGTCGGCACGCCGCGGCTCAGCCGACTGTGCTCCCGCTCGCTCAAGGTGAGCGCCAGCGATTCGACGATGCGCCGCACCAGATCGTCCTGCAACTCGTAGAGGTCGGACATGCTCACCTGCGGCTCGTGCCACCAGAGCACGGTGCCGCCCGGCGCCCCGAGGAGTTGACAGGTGACGCGGATGACATCGCCCACGCGCAGGATGGTTCCCGTGAGAACCGCGTCAGCCTGCGCCTCCCTAGCGATCTCCTTGAGGTCGAGAACATCTTCGGCGTAGCGCGCCGCGCCCGCAGGCGAGCACACCACGACGGAATCGAGCACCGAGAGCGCGCCCGCCACCGCGTCTGGCACGCCAAAGGCGAGGAAGTCCACTTCCGGGTCGGCGCGCAACATGCGAAACGGCAGCACCATCAGGCGGATGATTTGACGTGCCGACTCGCTCTTCTCTTCCGGCACGATACGCACCCTGACGCGCTCACCGACCGTCAGCGCAACGCCATTGCGCGCGCTCTCCCTAACCCGCGCCACGAAACGATAGCCGCGCCCCTGCACTGTCACGATGTACTGGTGCTCGTGCGGGCTCTCGCCGAGAGCCTTGCGCAGCGTCGAGACGTTGCGCGTCAGGTTGCCTTCCTCGACGACGGTGTCGGGCCAGACCTCGCGCATTACCTCGTCTTTGTCCAGGAGCCGCCCGCTGTTCTGCACGAAGACGAGCAGGATGTCAAAGACCTTCGAGGTGAGCGGCACGACCTCGCCCTCGCGCAACAGGAGCCGGTTGGCGGCTTCGACGCGGAAGGGTCCGAACTCGTAGCAAGCCTCTGCGGGTGGTCTGATGAGCGGGTGCATGAGCGTGGTCGGGCGATTTCCGAAGTCTTTCCGAAAATTTCCGAAACAGCGAAGGACTTCTGTGCGCTCTCAGCGTTAGGGTCGGCGGCGGGATCAGGCGAGGCGTGTCGGGCGCGATCAGGACGGAACCACTGAGAACGGCGCTCATTGTAATGAAACGCGCCACGCACGGCAATGAATAAGGGGGCGGGCTGAGGAAGCGCCGGACGAAGATCAACGTCGAGCCGAAGCGGTCGCTGCTCACCCGCCCACAGTCGCTTCGACCTCAGACGGGGCTTGTAAGCGAAGCGCGTCAGGCACGTCACCGCACGCAGACAGCCTCGCCCGCTTCGCGTGGAAGGAGAATTAAGATGCTAAGCTCACACCGTCCGCCGCAGGAGGCACCACGCCACATCGGTCTGATGCTCACGCCGCTCATCCTGTTCGGGATGATGATGTACGCGCCCCGCTCGGCGGCACGCACAGTCGCCGACTCTGCATCGGGCTGGTCAGCGCCGACGAACCTCGGCGCTGTCGTCAACTCGGCGTCCAGCGATCAGCAACCGGCGATCTCGCCGGACGGCTTGAGCCTGTACTTCACTTCCAACCGTGTCGCGGGCAGCCTCGGCGGCTTCGACATGTACGTCTCGCGGCGCGCGAGCGTTAATGACCCGTGGGGCGCGCCGGTCAACGTCGGGGCTCTCAACACCGCGTCAGACGAGGGGAACCCGACCTTCTCGCGCGACGGCCGCTCGATCTTCTTTCAGAGCAAGCGCACCGCGGGCAGCCTCGGCGGGATCGACATCTGGGTCGCACGGCGCGACAACCCGCACGACGATTTCGGCTGGCAGCCGGCCGCGAACCTCGGCGCGAATGTCAACTCAACCGCCGACGATCAGAGCCCTTACTACTTCGAGGATGTCGCGCGGGGAACTCGTCAACTCTACTTCGCGAGCGCACGTCCGGGCTTGGGCGGCACGGACATCTACGTGAGCGAGCAGGCGGCGGACGGCTCGTTCGCGCCGTCGAAGCTGGTGACGGAGCTGAGCAGCGCGTCGAACGAAGCCGATCCCACGATCCGGCACGACGGGCTGGAAATAATCTTTCAGTCGAACCGCGCCGGCACGAACGGCACGGCGAACGACCTGTGGGTCGCCACGCGCGCGAGTACGCTTGACGCATGGTCAACTCCGGTCAATCTGGGGGGCGCAATCAACACAACGTCCGCCGAGCAGAATGCGTATCTCTCGTCCGACGGCGCGGCGCTCTTCTTCACTTCTGACCGTCCGGGCGGCGCAGGGCTAGACCTTTACACGAGCACGCGCACGCTGCCGACGCCGAGTTGGGGCAGCACCGGCAACCTCAACGCCGCCCGGAGGGGGCAGACTGCGACCTTACTTCCCAACGGCAAGGTGCTGGTTGCCGGTGGGTACGTTGATGTTGACGTGCAGTCGGACACAAGAACCGCAGAGTTGTACGATCCGGCGACCGGGACGTGGAGCAGCACCGGCCATCTCAATGTGGGACGCTTCAGCCACACGGCGACGCTGTTACCCGACATGAACGCATCGCGCTCTGGTCACACGGCAACTCTGCTTCAAGACGGCAGAGTGCTCGTCGCGGGCGGCGCCCTCACGTTTTCCACGGCTGTTAACAGTGCTGAGTTATATGACCCGGCGACCGGGACGTGGAGTCTCACCGGCAGCCTCAACACAAGCCGCACGTATCAAACGGCGACGTTGCTTCAGAACGGGAAGGTTCTTGTCGCAGGAGGTTACAGCACGTGTTCAAATTCCTCTTGTCCTGCTCTCAACAGCGCGGAGTTGTATGATCCGGCGAGTGGAGCGTGGAGCCTTACGGGCAACCTCAACTTTGCTCGATACAATCACACGGCTACCCTTTTGCCCGACGGGACGGTGCTAGTGGCCGGCTTTTTCTCTTTTGGCTCATTCGAAGCGGTCGCCACTGCAGAACTGTACGACCCGATCACAGGTACTTGGAAGCGCACCGGTGATCTCAACGCGCCGCGCGGCCTCCATACGGCAACATTACTGCCCAACGGTAAGGTACTCGTCGCAGCAGGCGCGTCCGACGGTTTCGGCGAACTGAATAGTGCCGAGCTAGATGACCCGGCGACGGGGACGTGGAAAAAGACCGCCGACCTCAACGAGGCCCGCGATTCGCACTCCGCGACGTTGCTGCCGAACGGCAGGGTCTTGGTC